>CAZYFL010000136.1:0-6378 GCA_964646805.1 uncultured Elusimicrobiaceae bacterium
GGCCAGTTCCACCATCAGCGGCTGTTCCACGAATAGCGCTAGGCCGAAAACATAGATGCCGTTCTCGATGACCAGATAGCCCAGCACCTGCGTGATGGCTTTGGCGCGGGTGGTGATGAGCAGGAAACCGGTGAAGATAGTGGCCAGCGAGGCCGGCACTATCCAGGCCACGCGGGTGGTCTCCGGCAGGGGCAGGCGGGTGCCCAGCCAGGAAGCCGCAGCGAACGCGCCGAGGCACAGGATCATGGAGGCGGGGTAGCCGATGAACGGCTCGACATCCTTGCGCGCGTTGGCCTTCACGCGCGCCCGGGTCAGCAGCCAGGGGAAGATAACGCCCTTGAGCAGGATGACAGTGGAGGAAAATATTATGGCCCGGCTTTCCGGAGCGCCCGAATCGGCCAGGAGAGGCAGAATGGCGGCGATGACACCCTGCGCGGCCGCGAGCCGGATGCAGGTTGCCAAAGACCCGGACACCGCCAGGGCCAGGTCCAGCAGTATTATCGCCACTATTATAAGTTCAGCCGTAGTTTGCATGATTCTAACTCTTGCGCACCTTTATATCTATCTTCCCGCCTGGAACATCAACGCCAGTACCGAGAATGAGAAAGCCGTGAACAGCAGGTAAGGCACCTTTAAAAAGCGCAGCCTGGCTATTACGGATTCCAGCGCGCCCACTACCACGGCCAGGACGAACATCATAAGCATGAACCGCCCCGAATCCACGAACCAGGAAGCGGAGTGCCTGGGCAGGACCGCGCAGGAGATGAGCGCGCCCAAAGCCCACAGCTTGAGGGCGGCGCCGTAAAATATGAAAGCCAAGTCCGGGCCGCTGTGGTCCAGCACCATCGCCTCGTGTATCATGGTCAGCTCGAGGTGCGTGTTTGGATCGTCCACGGGCACGCGCGAGTTCTCGGCCAGGAAAACTATGAACAGGGCGGCGGTGACAAGGGCCAGCATTGGGGCCGCGCTCTGCCAGGCGGCCGGCGTAAGGCTGACGAACATGGCCGACAGCGAAAGTTGTCCCGTGCCCCGGGCCAGAGCCGCCAGCGCCAGGAAAAAAGCCGGCTCCGCGAACACCGCGAACTGGACCTCGCGGCTGGCGCCCATAGCCTCGAAGCTGGAACCGGTGTCCAGGGCGGCCAGCACGGTGGCGAAACGCGCTAGGCCCAGCAAATACACCATCAGTATCATGTCTCCGTCGAAGGCCAGGAAAGAGCGCCTGCCGGCGAAAGGAACTATGGCGAGCGCGCCCAGCACCGCGCACAGTCCGACGATAGGTCCGGCCCTGAACAGCCAGGTGGTGGCGCGGCTGTATACCGGCGTCTTATGCAGTAGCTTGAACAGGTCGCTGTAAAGCTGTAAAAGGGGAACACCTTTCCTGCCGCCGAAAAAAGCCTTTACGCGGTTGATGACGCCCAGCAGCAGGGGCGAGAGCGCCAGCACCAGCAGATATTGCGCGACCGGTTTTATCATAACTTCCACACCAGCAACACGATGAGCGCCGCAACTATGTAAAGGATATAGAGCTGGAGGCGGCCGTGCTGCAGCCAGGAATACCTGAAAGCCAGGCGCTTGATAAAATTCGCAGCCGGGGTATAGAGGTGGTTGTAAAATACAGGGTTGGCCTCGGTATGGAAATCCGCGCCGGCCGGGAAAAAGCCTTTAAGCCCGCTGTAGTGGCGGTCCGTCCTCAGTATGGGCTGAAAAAAATCCGTCAGCGGCTGGGCGAAGGAGGAGGCGCCGTACTGTGTGCGTACCGACGGGGCGGCGTAGCCGCAGTCCCACGTCGGCCCCGCGGCGGGATGGCGTCCGCGCAGCAGGAATCTCCGGAAAACCGTTATAAGCGCCAGCGCCGCCGCCAGCGTTAAAGCGCCGGCGCTGATATATAAAAGCGGTATGCCCGCGGCCGCGGAAAATTCAAGCCCCAGCCTGGGATCGAAACCGCAGGCGATGGCGGAAGCGAGCGGGGCCACGAGCAAAGGTGAGATGAAACCGATGAGCACGCAGGCGGCGGCCAGCATCCCCATTGCGAAAACCATCAGTGGCCCGGCCTCATGGGTTGCCGCGCATTTTGCGGAGCGCGGTTCGCCCAGGAAAACGGCGCCGAAAGCCTTGGCGAAACAAGCGGAGGCCAGCGTGCCTATAGCCGCCATGACCGCTATCGTCAGCACGGCCCCCGTCGCCGCCTGGAGCGGGGCCCGCAGGGCCGTGAACGCTCCGAAATAGATAAAGAACTCGCTTATAAAACCGTTAAGCGGCGGCAGTCCGGCTATGGCCACCGCGCCGATAAGGAAACAAATGGCGGTACGGGGCATTCTTTTTGAAAGCCCGCCCAGGGTTTCAAGTTCGGCGGTACCGGTGGCATGGAGTACCGCGCCGGCGCCCATGAAGAGAAGCCCTTTAAAGAGCGCGTGATTAACGACATGCAGGAGAGCGCCGGCAAAACCGAGGGCCGCCAGCGGGTAGATCCCCTGCGTGGTCCCGAGCACACCAAGGCCCAGGCCTAGGGTGATTATGCCGATATTTTCGATGCTGTGGTAAGCCAGCAGCCGCTTAAAGTCATGCTGGGCCAAAGCGAAGATGACGCCGAGCAGGCCCGAGACCGCGCCGATGGTTATAAGTAGCCAGCCCCACCACGGTTGCCAGGGGGATAGAAAATGCAGCGCGCGCATAAGGCCGTAGATGCCCATCTTTATCATCACGCCGCTCATCACGGCGGAGACGTGGCTGGGCGCCGCGGGGTGCGCCTCCGGCAGCCAGATGTGCAGCGGAATAAAACCGGCTTTCAGCCCGAAACCCATTATGGCGCACAGAAAAGCGGCAGACGCCAGGCCTCCGGCCGGCCGGGTAAAACTTGAAAAAGTCAGCGAATCAGGGCCGGCGCCCAACAAGGCGAACATGCCCAGCAGGAACAGCGCGCCGGAGCCGCCGGCGATCAGGTATATAAGGCCGGCTCTGCGGACTTGGGACTTCTCGTGCTCGAAAACCACCAAAGCGAACGAAGCTGCCGCCATTATTTCCCAACCTGTCAGGAAAGGGACAGCGTCGGCCGACAATACGACCAGCACCATGGAGGCGCTGAGCAAATTGAACATGGCCCAGGCCGCCCCCATCGGTTTTTTGTCCGCCAGGGGCTTGAAATACTCCAGACCGTAGAGCGCGGCCGCCGCTGTGAGGATGTATACCGGAACCAGGAAAACCGCGGCCAGCGGGTCCAGGACAAAGCTGAAGGAACCGACAGGCAAGGAGCAGGGCAGGAACAATGTTTCTCTGGCGGGAAAGATAAGGGTTTTGACCGCGGGGACCATGCCTGTAAGCGAGGCGGCCACGGCCCCGGCGGCGCCGGCGGCGGAGGCCTTAAGCGGGCTGCGGTTAAGGAGAAGCGCCAGAACAGCGCCGAGCACGAGGACGACCACGGAAACGACGGAGAAAAGCATAGCAGGACAACTGCCTTTACGGGTAAATTTTATGTTTTATGAAGCCGGGCCGCGAGGTGGGGCTGGAACTGCCCATCGAATGATAATTGCGGCTCTGAGGCCGCCGTCCGCGGCAAAAGGCCTCACATAAAATATATAACAAAACCCCGGCTTTGTCAATTTACCCCGGCGAAATATCACACGACGCACAGGATTTTATGGCGCAACTTGAACACATTGAAGCAATAGAAAAGCAGCTCTGGAACGCGGCGGATACGCTTGTTACTCCATCGCTTCTTTTCGGCGTAGCCAGTGGGCGAAAATCGGGTCCACCACTTTCCAACCGGACGACGTTTTCTCCAGATAGTCCATCTCCGGCAGTTTTTTGATGGCGGCTTGTACGCCACCCAACGATCCCAGGCGGTGTCTTGTCAGATAGGCGGTGGCGAAGGGTGTTTTTGTGGCCTCTTTCGCTATGGCGGATAAAAGGGCTATTTGGCGCGGCCGGAGCGCCTGAAGCATTATCTCGAATAGCGGCGTTTCCTCAAGCAGCATTTGCCGAAGGCCATCATGCAGGGACGCTTCCGTAACACTGCCTTTGGACGCCTCAAAAACAAAATAGGATAGCTTCTGGATGTAGTATGGGTATCCCTCGGTCAGGGTGTGTATCCGGGTCGCCACGGCTAAGGGGCAGTTCTTCCCGTTTTCACTGAACAGCCCGGAGAGATAGTTTGCTGCGTCTTCGGCTGGAAGCGCGGGAAGGACATAGTTGATGGCGCTCTTGTAAAACGGACGCTTTTTGTCGTTGAACATGTCCATAAGTATGCGTCTGCGGCTGCCTATGAAGAAATAGGAGACATTCTGGTGATCCTGCATATATGAGCGCAGTGTCCCCTCAATAAACCTGGATTCTTTCAGTTCGGTTATCTCCTGGAACTCGTCAAAGGCGACATTGCATGAGATTTTGCCTGATTTTAGGAATTGGCCGAAGCCTTTCAGCGTTTCTTCCAGCAATTGCCCGCCGGGCTTTGATTTAGCCACTTCAACCGTAAATGTCATGCCGGTTTCCGGATCAGGTCGCAGGATCGGACGCAAGCTGGTGAACACTTTGGCGGCTTTTTCAAAAAGAGACTTTTCCTTATAAACGACGGAATAGACCGCCCCGGCGAACCTGGCCGAGAACTCGTCAATGGACGATATTCCGAAGTAGTCTATATATATAGTGAGGACACCGTGTTTAGCGAGGTTGTCCTGAATGCGTTTAATAAGCGACGTTTTGCCATATCGGCGTGGGGAGGAGAGAACGACGTTTGTGAAGTTGCCCGCATAACGTATCAGGTCGCTCATTTCTGTCTTCCTGTCGCAAAAGGGAACGGTTAGCGGCAAAGCTTTCAAATGGAATGGGTTTTTCATCTTTCCTCCGTGGGCTGGTCGTCCTGCACTAAGCATTATTGCAGTATAATTATTGAACTACAATAATTGTATAACATTTTGAGGGGAAACAGTTCCTTATAGTTCAGAATTCATCTGCGAGTGGCAGGGCAAAAAGACGCGGGTCAACTGGCTGTGGAGACGGATACATTATTGCATATTGCAATATGCAATATTATGCGCTAAATGTCCCCTTGGTCGCGCAAAGTGATAGCGAACTTTACGAGTTGTTGGCTTTGATTGATGCGATAAGAGTTGGCCGGGCCCGGGAACAGGCTATTGCTATCCAGGCGCTACCGGCCAGGCTACCGGCCAGACTTGCAAATTAGCAGATAATCGTCTAAAATACAAGTATGGTCCATTCTAGAATCGCGCAAGCCAGACTCAAATCCCTTTTGAGGCAATTCCCCATCGTCACTATCTTGGGGTTACGCCAAGTGGGGAAATCCACTTTTGCGCAATGGGCTCTTCCGGAGTTCGATATTCTGGACATGGAAGACCCGCCCACCCTTTTGCGTCTTGAAGCTGACGGACCGCTCATTTTGGAACAGTCTAATAAGATTGTGATTGATGAAGCGCAGCGGCTACCCTCCCTTTTCCCGCTACTGCGCAGTCATATTGATCGGTATCAGAACCGCAAAATAGTGCTCTTGGGTTCCGCCTCACCGGCGCTTATCAAGAAAATATCGGAGTCTTTGGCTGGAAGAACCGGCTTTCTGGAGCTTGGCGGCATCTCGATTCTGGAAGGCGATCAGGAGCCGCTCTGGATCAAGGGCGCTTTCCCCCGGCTCCACTGGAGCCGGCCGCTGGCATCCCCTGAGGACTGGCTGCCAGCCTTCCTGCGCACTTACTTGGAACAGGACATCCCTCAGCTTGGGTTCAGGGTTTCCTCACAAAAAATGATGCGCCTGCTCTCAATGGTGGCTCATTCTCAGGGTTCCATATGTAACCTGAGTGAGCTTGGCGGTTCTCTGGGATTTGACTACCACTCAGTTTCTCATATTTTGGATATATTTGAGGGGACATTCCTAGTAAGAAGACTTCAACCCTATTTTACCAACATGGGCAAGAGGCTGGTGAAAAGTCCCAAACTTTATATTCGCGATACCGGAATATTGCATCATCTCCTCGGTATTCCCTTCAATAAAAAAGCCCTGTTTTCACATCCCAAGGCGGGTGCGAGCTTTGAGACCTTCTGCATAGAGCAGATTATCAACCTTGCCCGCCTTGAGGACACTGCGGCGGAAGTTTTTTTCTTCCGGACTCAAACAGGGGTTGAGGTGGACCTGCTGCTTAAGCTCAGGGGAGAGGTGGTGCCTATCGAGATCAAGCTCAGCCTGGCAGCTCAAAGTGTTCAAAGGCTTGAGCGTGGAATGGGATATTTAGGTCTCAAACGCGGTTATATTGTTCATTTGGCCGAAGGTCTCGCCGAGATCCGGCGTGGAATTTGGGCAGGTTCGCTTGCCTGCATTATGTCCCGCCTCTTCCGGACCTACGGCAAGGCTGCTCCCATGTAAAAGTTTCTAACTTC
>CAZYFL010000137.1:0-1210 GCA_964646805.1 uncultured Elusimicrobiaceae bacterium
TTTTTGATGGACGAAAGCCACAGATACCGGGGAGAAAAATCGTTGAAGGCCATAAATCATCTTAAGCCGGCCCTCGGTCTTGAGTTTACCGCCACTCCGGAACATGAGAATAATGTTATTTATTCCTTCAATCTGGCGCAATCCATAGGCAGATTTGTTAAATCACCTACGGTAGTAACTCGCACCAATCTGACCATGGCGGACGAAGCGGAGCTTGAAAAACTCAAACTTCTGGATGGTATGACACGCCATGAGATGAAAAAAGCCCGCCTTGCCGAATACTGCGCCGTTAAGCAGGAGCCGCTCGTAAAGCCGTTTGTGCTTATTTCCACCAAAGACACCACACACGCGGCCCAGGTCCGCAACTACATTGAATCCGCCGCTTTTTGTGGCGGATGCTATAAGGGAAAAGTCATAGAAATACATTCCGGCAAAACCGGCGCGGAAAGCGACGAGAATGTCCAGCGGCTTTTGTCTGTGGAAAGCCCCACAAGCACGGTTGAAATCGTGGTGCATGTGAACATGCTTAAAGAGGGCTGGGATGTGCACAACCTTTACACCATTATCCCCTTGCGCGCTTCCATAAGCGAAATACTGACTGAGCAGACTATCGGAAGAGGCTTGCGCCTGCCGTTCGGCAAGCCTACCGGTGATGAGGATTTGGATGCGCTGGAAATAATATCGCATGACCAGTACGCCAGACTTATTAAGGAAGCACAAAACAATCCGTTGTTTAAATTTAAAGAGTTGAGCGAACAGGATTTGCGCCCTGTTACCACCGTGCCGGTGACGCATAAATTCATTGATTTAAACAATGTTTTGGATAAAATTGTGGAACAGAAAAGCATTCTCTTCACCTCGGACCTGACCGATAAAGAGAAACTTAATGAAGTTGTGGATGCCGTGGTTAAGCAGGAAGCTGAGCGTTATGAAAAACAAGCCTCTATTGCCGCAGGCAGGGCCGCTGCACACGGCACAGGCGCCGTACCGGTGCAAGACGACCTCTTGCCTCCCATAGATACCACTAAGCCATTTGATATAAAAACGCGCAAAGAAGAACTTAAAGCCGCGCTGTTTAATTATGCGCAGGCATCCATAGATGTTCCGTTGATAGAAGTTGAAACCGTTTCAACCCGCAAGCTTGACCCGTTTGATGTTAAAGTCAATGTCGGCCCATTTGAGCTGGTGGAACAAAGGATACTGGCCCGCG
>CAZYFL010000137.1:1310-6367 GCA_964646805.1 uncultured Elusimicrobiaceae bacterium
CCCGCGCGCTTTCCTTGCAGGCCAGCTTATTGACGCTGTGGATGAGATAGATGTGACCAACGACAAAGAGGCTGTGCTGGCCATAGTAGACAAGTATTTGACACAAATTAATAAACCGGCAAACGAAATTGGGAAGATAATTCATCTCTACCGAAAGTTAATTATAAACGACCTCAAAGCCCAGGTTGAGGCCAACATAACAGCCAATACCCAGTCCCAGACCTATGTGAAAAGCGGGTTTGTTAAATTCCGCGACGGCACAAAATCAATTTTGGCAAAAGAGGGCTCTGTTGAGTATAGCGTTGAGGTACCCAAGTCGGATATTGGGAAATATTTGTTCGTGGGTTTTAAAAAGAGCTTTTACCCGCAGGTGGCTTTTGATTCCACCCCTGAAAAGGACTTCGCGGCTGTGCTGGAGCGCGACACTAAAGTTTTAAAATGGGTCCGCCCGCTGGAAGGCACTGTCCCAATCCGCTATCGGGGTCAGAATTATAACCCCGATTTTATTGTGGAAACGGCGGAAAAGAAATACATGGTAGAGGTAAAAGCACAGAATGAGCTTTCCCCTGAAATGACCCCGAATGTCCGCGACAAAGCCCTAGCCGCGTTGCGCTGGGGTGAAACGGCCTCCGCCATAAAAGGCTCAAAACCATGGGAATACAAACTAATCCCCGCCGAGGCAATCAAACCGATAAATGATTTTATGTTCTCCCTCGGCCTAGCGGTAAAGTTTTGAGTCCGGGTGTACAACACTGAGTTTGGGAATGAGAAGTCCACTAACAGATTTAATATGTTTAAGAGCGAATGTAGTCATGTTGAAGAATTTCCGACCATAGTTCAGGAATTCTATCGGAAAATTAATTACCGCCAAATTTATGAACGAAAAATAATTTAAGGAAATCACAGGCCAACATTCGCTGAAACAAGTCTACGAGCAGATTCGGTCAAGGGAAGCACAGAAACAGGCAAGAATACCCTAAGGAGATAATAGAATGATTACAAAATTGACTGTGAAGAATTTTAAAAAATTGGATATTTCGCTTGATTTATCATCTGCAGTGGTTTTTGTGGGGCCCAATAATTCAGGAAAAACCTCTGCCTTACAGGCTATTACTCTATGGGATTTGGGACTTAGAAGGTGGATAGAGGCGCGCAAAACATCAAAAGCCAAAGAACGTCTGGGGGTGACTATTAACAGAAGAGACTTATTCGCTGTTCCAGTGCCTTCGGCGAAGCAGTTGTGGTGGAATTTACATACCTATGAAAAGTCTCAAGAAAGCGGAAAACAAAAAAAAGTAAATATAGAAGTACGCGTCGAAGGATTTACTAAGGGTCGAAATTGGAAATTTGGATTTGAATTTGATTATACGAATGCTGAATCTTTTTATTGTCGGCTGTTATCCGATTCTAGTCCCGAAAAGGAGTCTGAAATCGTTCTGGACGAAAGGATCGGTTTCTTGCCCCCAATGTCGGGGTTGTCATCCAGAGAAGATAAATTGGAATGGGGATCAATAAATGCCCGGATAGGTGAAGGTCGCACTGCTGAAGTAATGCGAAATCTTTGCTGGCAGATTTACTCTGAAAAACCGGACAAATGGACCGAGTTGGCAGCATTACTTAAGAAACTTTTTGGAGTTGAAATCCAGGCTCCGATCAATGCGGCAGGCATTTTATCCATGAGTTACAGGGAAGATGGAAATGAGCTTGATATATGTAATGCTGGCAGAGGATTCCAGCAAACATTGCTTATATTTTCTTATGTGTATGCAGGGCATAATTCCGTATTGCTTTTGGATGAGCCGGATGCACATCTGGAAATAATCCGACAAAAGGAAATATTCAACTTGTTGTCTGATATTGTTAAAAAAGAACACTCCCAGTTGATAGTGGCGACTCATTCTGAAGCTGTTTTGAATGAGGCGATTGACAAGGATCAGGTTGTCGCCTTTTTGGGCAAACCGCACACAATACCCACGTCTAAAAGATCACAACTGCTTAAATCGCTAACTCAATTCGGTTTTGAGCAGTATCTTTTGGCAGAACAAAAGAAATGGGTTCTGTATGTTGAGGGAGCTACAGATGTGGCAATTCTAAAAGCATTCGCCGGCGTTCTTAATCATCCCGTAAAAGAGTATTTAAATGAACCTTTTGTATGGTATATGGGCAATCAAATGTCTAAAGCATCAGAGCATTTCTACGCTTTGCAGGAAGCAGTTCCGGGTTTGAAGGGATTAGCAATTTCAGATTATGACGCAAATGCTCCAATTGGCAATGAACGTGGTCTGGAAAAGATTGTGTGGGAACGCAAGGAAATAGAAAACTATCTGCCTCTTCCAGAAATACTAAATGATTATATCGCCCATGAGATGTCTGGTGACGGAGAATCGTTGCCGCTTTTTCACAATAATGATGTTATGAGTCAACTTATACAAGGACGGATTCCGCCAGTAGCATTGGACGACAAAAATGATTCATGGTGGATAAAAACCAAAATGAGCGATGATTTTCTGGATATAGTGTTCGGCGAATATTTTAAGCGAATGGGTATGCCAATGCTGATGACGAAAGGCAGCTATCATTTACTGCTTCAATTTGCAAAACCAGAACAGATTCATAAGGAAGTAAAAGAAAAGCTTGATAAAATTCTAGCGTTAGCACAACCTGTCCGATGAACGAAGCTGATTCAGAAACACCAGACCGGGATGTTTTACGAGCGGAATTGGAGCATTTCCGTAAGGAAAACGAGGAGCTTCGCAGGCGATTGGGAATGATCGCTGATGCGCCCACGCCGGTTTACACAACGGAAGCTCCGGAACTGCCGCTGATTGCAGACTCTTTGCCGTCGGTTTCGCAAAACTCAGTACCAGAGGAAAAAATTAAGCTTTTCCGGTCCTTATTCAGAGGCAGGGAAGATGTTTATGCCGTTCACTGGGTCAATGAGCGAATCGGCAAGAAGGGATACTCCCCTGCTTGCGAAGACCCTTTCAGTCTTCAGAAGGGAAAGCCTCGTAAGTATTTACCATTGACAGACCTGGTTATCGCGGGGCATTTGGACGGTAATAAAACCGCCGGAGTCTTTCCCTTGCTTAAGGATAATTCCTGCTGGTTCCTTGCCTGCGATTTTGACAAAGACGGCTGGCAACTGGATGCAGTCGCCTATATTGAAATCTGTAAACGATTTGGAGTTTCCGCATATTTGGAACGATCCCGTTCCGGAAACGGCGGCCATGTCTGGATATTCTTCTTTGCGCCGATATCGGCTGTCTCCGCCCGGCAGCTTGGGATGAGGATTCTAAGGGTAACCATGGATGTCAGGGGGGACCTGGACCTCGGCAGTTATGATAACTATGAGTAAGGCTACGGGATTATGATTATGACCGGTGTAGCCACTATTGCTATGATTATAAATCTTGTGTTGGTGCTTGAGTTGCCCTTATAGATCAAAAATGCGTCACGCTGAGGTAAAAGGTTCGAACTTTCTCTAACTCCCTGAGGTTCCTATGAAAACTATAAGCCCGAAATGTAAGTACGAGTTTTTTGAGGCGGCAAAGTGCAAGTGCCCTATAGTGAAACTGCCCCTCTTTGCCGAAGTACCGGATTCTGTTTGGGACAGTTTCTGCAAAAAACGCATAAGCAACGATTATCGTAAGGGCAATATTATTTTTTACGAGGGCAACCGCCCCTTCGGAATGTATTTCCTCTGCACCGGGCGGGTTAAAATAATCAGGACGGATTCGTGCCTTCATTCCAGCATACCCCGCATTATAGAGGCGCCTGATCTGTTGGGAGAGCGCGCTTTTCTGGCCAACGAATCCTATCTGGGCACCGGTGAGGCATTGGAAGACTGCCGCGTTTGTTTTATTGACGGAATTTATTTTGAAAAACTTTTCCTGGAAATTCCGCAGGTGTGCCGCGCCCTCGTGCGCCGCCTGGCCGCCGAGCTTGGCAGGGCAGAGGAACAGCTGTTGGACTTCGGTTTTAAGACGGTAAGGGGGCGTCTGGCAAAGTATATCGTTGAGAAAACAGACGCCAGGAGCTCTCCTAATGTTGAGTTCCCTGAGAGCAGGGGGGACCTGGCCAAAATACTGGGCACTTCTCCAGAGGTGCTGTGCCGTCTGCTGGCCGAATTCCGCAAGAAAGGCTGGATAGCCGTATCCGGACGGGATGTCACGGTCAAGGACAAACCCAGGCTGGTGCAGGTTTCCCTGAGATAAGGCCGCGTCTTTGGGAAATAAACGTGTTTCCCGGGCATTATTTTCCGAATAAGCGCATCAGGAATACCGTGACGAAACCCAGCGGGAAAACAACGGGAGTAAGGCGATCGTAGGTCTTGTGGAGGCGCGGCAGGATGTCGGCCAGCGCTATGTAAAGGAAAGAGCCGCCGCTGAGGCCCATCATAAAGGCCTCCGCGCCGGGCGGCAGGTCTTTGAGGATAGGGGCCGCCATAAAGGCTCCGGCCGGGGTGGCCGCGGCCAGCCAAAGGCTGAATTTTACGGCTTGGCGCGGCGTTCTGCCGGAGTGAAGAAGCAGGGACGCCAGAGTTACGCCGTCGGCGAATTTATGTAGTATCACGCCGAGGGCGACGTTGATCCCCGAGACCATTCCAGGGGCAAAACCGACAGCTATGTTAAAACCGTCCAGTAGCGAGTGCAGCCCCATGGCTGCCAGCGCCACGGTCCCGATGTCGCGAACCTCGCAATCTTCCATGTATTCGCCGCAGAAGCTGTGCGCGGCGAAGTTTTCAAAGGTAAACAGGGCCAACAGCGCCGCCAGCGCCCCATACGAAAGGGACTTTGCGTCCAGAGAGAAACCGGCCGGGATTATGTCCAGCAGGGCGGCGGAGATCAGCACCCCGGCGGCGTAGGCCAAAGCGCGAGTCAGCGCTTTCTTGCTGAAGCCGCCGAATTTGAGGACGGTCCCGGCGCCCGCCAGCGTAAAAACAACCGCAAGAATACTAAAAATTATAACCATTTTTTAGTAACTACTCAGCTCCCTCTGTGTTGCTGCGAGTGGCGGCGGGCTTGCCCTGCGCACCCGGGCCGAGGAAACCCTTGCGT
>CAZYFL010000138.1:0-6339 GCA_964646805.1 uncultured Elusimicrobiaceae bacterium
AGGCTCTTGGCGGTGTTTTGGCTGGGGGTAGCAGGAGATGCGTTGGAGGGCTTTTCGGTCTCTTTTGCCTGTTCTGAAAAAATTGCTAAATTTTTAAACTTCCCGGATCCGGGCTTTTTGCTACTCATTGTGGTGTTTTGGGGAGGGCACACTTTTGCCTGGATTCCGGCTTTCGCGGTTTTACAATTTTAAAAAGTTGCCAACTTTTGAATTTTCAAATCCAGAAAACCGTCCAACCTCGTGCTACTTAGCGAATTTTTCTTTGCTAATAATAAAATACCATAAACAACATTGGATATACAAAAATAATATATACAAAACAAGCGCTATTTATGGAATAACGATTACGATTGTTGATTACGGGGTTTCACCAAAGGGGATTGTAAAGTTAACATAACATATCTTATCGCAAGTTGTCGCAACGCCAAGAGCCTGAGCAATTAGTCACTTTCATGGCGAAATTTTGGATTTCGAGCCGAGCCGAAGCGCCGCGAAACGAGCACCCTCTACGAAGGTTGTAAGTTGAGTGGCGCAAAGGCGCAGGCCGAAATTGCAGCCGAAATGGACACTAATTGCTCAGGCTCCTGTTTTCCAGTTTCCTTGCTTCCAACCAGACCGTTTCCAGGCCCTTGTCGGTTATCTGGTAGGTTCTGTTTCTCTTTGTGCCGGAGGCGGTAATCAAGCCTTCCTTTATCTCTTTGATTAAGACCCTGTCGAGTCTTTCCGGGGCATAGCCGGAGGCTTTTACGGCCTTTGACAGGGTTATGGCGCTTATCTCCCGGCTGCCTTTTAGCTGCCTTTCTGCGGCCAGCAGAAGCAGTGCTGCTTCTCCTGCTTTTACCCCCAAGTGTTTGTTTTTTAGGATTGTCAACCCGTTTTTTGTTTCCGCCAGGGTGTCCCAGGCCGGAATGGAACCTGTTTCCGGCAGTGTTCCTGTCGGCGGGGCTGTGCCTTTTTCCGGGGCTGTCAGGCGGTTTATAAAACCATCTTTCTCGCTTAAAATGAATTCTGCGGGGCCCTCGGCCTCGAACTCCGCCCCTGAAGGGTACTTGATCCTGAGTTTATAATTCATAATATCTGCCTTCTTTCTGATTTCTCCTGCTCCGTCTGTTGATATGTCATTATTTTAACCTATAACCCTTTATATGTCAATATATGGCAAACATATGGCAGTCATATGTCAATAATTGTTGATAACCTGTGGATAACAATTGGGGTAAACGGGGGTAGTAAAGGTTAAAATTTAGCCGAAATTGCCCCGTAGGCGAGTTTCGCTTCCCTGCTTTGGGGGTAGATGCCCAGTGGAGTGAAAACAGCGTAGACGGCATTTAACTGCAGAGTTTCCCCCATGGGATAGGAGGCCTTCAGATTCCATTCGCTGGCTATCTGAAGGGAGCCGTTATTTGCATTTTTGGAGGCGCGGAACTTGTATATATCCGCTGAAATTATTAGTTTTTTGTACGGCAGGTCCACGCCCAGGTTTATAATATTCAGGCCGGAAATACCGTAGGGCAGGCCGTTGGCCGTGGAGGAGGTCTTGATGATATCGTAGAGGCTGGCGCCTGCTATTGCGCCGTAACCCCTGCGCTCAAGACCGTTGAACTTGCTGCCGAAAGCAGGGAAAAAGGCCTTGTCGGTGGCTGAATCGCGGCCCGGGTTGCCGCTGGATCTGCCGTAGGCCAGCCGGACTTTTGACTGACCGAAGAAGGTTATGTCCTGGTTCCAGGAGCCTTTAAGCATGAAGGCGTGAGCCTCGTAATTGCCTGTGCCGCCGCCGATCTTTTTGGCGGTACCGCGTTGTATCACGGCTTCACCGTCAAAAGTAAGCTGTTTCTGGCTGAGAAAATAACGCACTCCTGTGAATTTCTTGGTCTTGGACAGCGCGTCGAACATTATGTCCCGGACGGGGCCATCGTCCTTTTCCTGGAAATGGTAAATCTGCCACAGTCCTTCGGTAGACGGGTAGAAGAGGGTGGCGCCGTAAATTTTGAAGAAGCGGTTGGTCTTGAACGGTCTGAAAGCGAAAAGGTCCGCTTTTACGCTGTTAAGGATTTTATCCACCTCAAGGCGGCCGCCGGCTAGGCCCAAATCTTCGCCGGAAAGCGTTATGCCCTGCCCAAGCAGGAAGTCCTGGCGGCCAAAGGTGGCGGTTATGCCGGGCCGTATAAACTTGTAAATTTTAACGTAGGCGGAGCGTATGAACGGCGTGCCGTTTGAATTTGGCAGCCGGGCGGCGGCATCGGTGAACTGCGGGGAAATTATGGTGTTAGATGATGCTCCGGGGCCTATGCTCTGCAACACTATACCCACATCCATCGCGGATTCCCGCGTCTTTTCAAGCTGTATGCCTTTTATCACAAAGCCGAGGGTGGCGTTTTCGGAAAAAATAGGCTGTGAGTTGCGGGTATCGCCGTAAACCAGGCGCTGGTAATTGCCGGCCCGTATCTCCACATTAGAGAAAAGATCCAGCTTGGTGGCGGAAGCGGCCGCTGGAAACAGGAGTGCGACCGTGCCACAGGCAACAAGCCATAGGCCATAGGCGTCAAATCTGTCTGCCTGCTTTACCATTGGGTTTAATTATAACAAAAAAAACCCGCCCGCTTTGCGGCGGACGGGTTCCTTTTAATTCGCCCGGTAGCGTCTTTTAGAAGCTGTAGGTGAATTTCGCGGCCGGGACCAGGTAGGATACGGTAGTATCCGAAGCGAATATGGCGTGATACTTTATCTCGCCGCCGACCTTCATTTTATCGTTCAGCGGATACATAAGCCCGCCGCCAAAATTAATGCCGATATTGGAAGAGCTACCGGAGGTAGCCGTGGCTACGACTGTGTTCCCATATTTCACATTTCCTGAGGTGTTGCTCGTGTTGTAGATGCCCAGTCCGAAAATGCCGTACAGGTTAGTTTTCTTTCCGCCAAGGTCAAGTTCTTTTTCAGCCTTTACATACGGTGTTATGCCGAGTGTTGAGTAGCTGATATCGGAATAGTCAAATCCCAGCACGTCTTTTGCCGTACCTTTGGTGTAGAAGAGGTTGGCTCCAACCGTGAGCATATCGTTGATTTTGTACCCTTCGTAACCGAACTCAAACCCGATCCCGCCTCCCACCGAATCTCCCCAGTCGCCCATCGGCATTGCATAACCTAATCCCGCGCTGCCTTCCTTCTTCATTTCTCCCGCGAACACAGCTGTTCCGCAAGCGGCGAGAACAAGAAGCGCTATTATTATTTTTTTCATTTGTATATTTCTCCTTATGTTTGTCGTAAGCCCGTTTCCGGAACAGAACATTGTCATTATTATTGCAAAAAACTTTACGAAGTGTCAACTGAACGCTGAAGAAAAAGCCTGCCTGGCATGGGCCTGGCTTCCGACTTGCTGGGCGCGGAACTTATTTTTTTACAGGGGCGGATGCCGGCGGAGCCGACTTTGTCCTGGCTTGCGTGGCCCAGGAGGTGTCGGGGTAAAGCAGGGCTATTTTTTCGTAGGTGGTTTTGGCCAGCTCTGCGTTACCGGAAAGCTCCTGTGAGCGGGCCAGGGAAGCGTGAACTTCGGGGGCGATGAAGTGCTCAGGGTTCTTTAGGAGGAAATCCGAATACTGGACCTGTGCTCCGGCCAAATCTCCTTCGGCTTCTTTGCATTTGCCCACGCTGTAGGCGGCGAAGGGCGCGAGGTCTTTTGAGTTAAGCAGCCTGGAGTACTCCGCGCCGGCTTCCTTAAACTTGCCCTGCGCAAAAAGCATGTCGCCCCTGGTGAGGGTAGCGTAGGGGGCGGCGCTGGTGCTGCCGTAAGAGGCTTCTATGGCCGCAAGCTGCTGCTGGGCCTGGACGACGTTGCCGCCGTAGCCTGCCTGCTGGGCCATGAAAAGGTTTTTCCAGGCGGTATCGCGCAAGCCGCGGTAGTGAATTAAAAAATATACGGAGAAGACTGTAACAGCCAGCAGGATAACCACGGAGCCTATAAAGGTCTCGCGGTTTTTTTTTATCCAGGCAAGGGTCAGGTCTGATGTTCCGGGCGTCCCATCGGGTTTCCCGCTGGCTATCCAGGTTTCTGAAGGCATAGTATAAACTCCTTATCCTTTTCTTAAACTTGGTGCCCCCGAGAGGAATCGAACCTCTATTTGGAGTTTAGGAAACTCTCGTCCTATCCGTTGAACGACGGGGGCAGCGTCAGTATCTTATCAAAGAATAGACGTTGCGACCAGGCAGCCTGCCGCGTCCGTTAAGGAACTCCAGCTCTATCATCATGACGATTCCGGCTACTTCGCCGCCTAGTTTTTCCACCAGTGTGCAGACCGCGTCGGCGGTGCCGCCGGTGGCAAGCACGTCGTCCACTATAAGCACCTTCTCTCCGCCCTTCACGGCATCTTCGTGCATTTCAAGAGAGTCAACCCCATATTCCAGCGAGTAGGAGACGGACACGGTTTTGTAGGGCAGCTTGCCCTTCTTGCGCACCGGCGCCAGACCGACGCCAAGCTCAAGGGCTATGGGCGCGGCCAGCAAAAAACCGCGCGCCTCTATGCCCAGCACCTTGGTTATACCGGCGTTTTTAAACTGCGCGGCAAAGTGTTTTATCATTTCGCTGAAGGCCGCGTGGTTGGCCAGCAACGGCGTAATATCTTTGAAGATTATCCCCTTCCTGGGGAAATCAGGCACATCCCTGATGATGGCTTTTACTCTGGCGGCTAAATTCCCGGTGGTTACAGTTTCGTTCATAATGCCTCTATTTCTTTTTACTCTTCGTCTGTACGCGCGGCATGTAAGGCTTTGTGGGGATGACGTCGCCCAGTATATCCGTTTTCGGCCTGGGCTGTTGCCCGCCTGGTTGCAGGTTGGGGTGGTCCGGCCTGCGGCCCAGCTCTATCAGGCCCATCTTGGCCGCCACGCGGCGCAGGCGCAGCAGGGCGCGCTCTTCAATCTGGCGTACGCGTTCGCGCGACAGGTTCAGCTTCCTGCCGATGTCGTTCAACGTCATCGGAGTCTGTCCTGTGAGGCCGTAGCGGAACTCCACTATCATGCGTTCCCGTTCGCCGATTTCCACCAGCGCGTCTTTAAGATCGTCGTGCAGGCGCAGGATAGAGATAAGGTTGTCGGGCGAGGCGGAGTCCGTGTCCCTTAATGTGTCGCCCACGGTATCATCCATTCCGTCGCCGCTGGAGAGCGGCGTTTCCATGGAGGACAGTCCGGTGACGATCTCGGAGGCATTCAGGGCGGTGCGCACCTGGTTGGCATTCCAGTGCATGTGCCTGGCCATTTCGGCCATCGTCGGGTCGCGGCCCAGCCTGCCGTGCATGTTGTCCCACTGCTTAAGCCACTTGCGCAACGCGGTCCAGGCGTGCGGCGGGATGCGTATGGTCTTTGAATTTTGTTCAACGGAGCGGCGCACATACTGCTCTACCCAGTAGGAGGCGTAGGTGGAAAACCTGTAGCCCTTGCTCGGCTCAAATTTATCTATAGCGTGAAGCAGACCCAGGTTGCCTTCTTCCACCAGGTCCATAAGGTCGGCGCCGGCGTAAAGGAAGCGCTTGGCTATGGGGATGACCAGTTTAAGGTTCAGTTCCATTATACGTTCTTTGGCGCGCCTGTCGCCGCGCTTTACGCGTTTCCATAGCTCGTGAGACTCCTCGCGGGAGATCTTGTGGTCTATCTGGCTGATTTTCCGGATATACTGGTTGGTGGAGTCTATGTTTATTGCGCCCAGCTTTTCTTTTTCCGGTCCTTTTATTTTTTCCTCTTTCTCAGTGGTTTCCGCTTCCTGCTCTTCCGTTTCTTTTTCTTTAGCCATTTTGCCTTCTTTAAACCGTGGGTTTAATATAAAAACTCTTTTCCGGACTTTCCTGGTCCAGCATTTCCTGCGTCTCGGCTTTTTCAACCCTGGCCCAGGGATGGCCGGTTTTTATTTCCTTAAGGAATCCGTCCAGAGCCGGTACGCCGCCCTGCGCTTCCCCCTCCACCGAATCGCCCGGCGCGTTGCGCACCCAGCCTGCGATGCCGTGCTTTTCCGCCGTTTCCTTTACAAACCAGCGGTAGCCCACGCCCTGCACACCGCCGTAAACCCTGAAACTTAAACGCATAAGATTACGTCCTGAGTACGGATTAAATAATACCAAATAGGATATGGCCTGGCAAGGTGGCGGGGGCTTGACAAGGCAAGAGAGGAAATAAACGGCAGGAAGGAAAAATATAAAATCGGGGCGGTGAGATTTGAACTCACGATCTCTCGCACCCGAAGCGAGCGCTCTACCAGCTGAGCCACGCCCCGATTTTAAGAACAGGAACTACTTTTTTACCGCTTTTATATTATACCAAAACCCCGCAAATTTCCCAATTCAGGAGTAAACCCTG
>CAZYFL010000139.1:0-6327 GCA_964646805.1 uncultured Elusimicrobiaceae bacterium
ATGTGCTGGGGAGCTCCGGCAGCGTGGTGAAGATCTTCCAGGAGCAGATACAGGCCGGCGGGCCTTTGACGGTGACGCACCGCGACGTTATTCGCTATTTTATGACCACGGAAGAGGCGGTGTCGCTGGTGCTTAACGCCTGCGCGCTGGGCGAGGGCGGCGAGATCTTTGTGCTTAATATGGGCGAGCCGGTGAAGATACTGGACCTGGCCCGCAATATGATAGTTCTTAACGGGCTGGTTCCGGATAAGGACATTGAGATTAAGTTTACCGGGCTTAAGCCGGGCGAGAAGATGTATGAAGAACTGTTCCGGGACGGGGATATACGGAAGGATACGGGGCATAGCGATATTTTTGCGGCTGTTTCCAGAGAGGCGGATGAGGCGCTTCCGGAAGCGCAGTTGCAGGAGCTGAAGCATCTTTCGACTGAGGCCGATATTGCTATGATGCTTACGAAGATCAAAGAACTCATCCCCGCCTACACTGGATGGCCCCGCCACCAGAAGGGGAAGGGGAGCGAGGCTAAGCCTCGGGGTAGTGAGGTTGAGCCCCGGAAGACGAAGGGGGAGTTGGATGGGGAGGCGGCGTAGACGGTTATAAGGAATTACCGCGGGAAAGCGTTGTGGAAATGATACACTGAACTTTATATGAAACGATTTGAACTTACTGCGGTTGTCTGGAAAGAGGGAAAAGCTTATGTTTCCAAGTGCACGGAACTTGGCGTGGCATCCTACGGGAAGACCCCGGAAAAAGCGATCGTTGCTCTTGGCGAAGCCGTTGAGCTTTACCTTGTTAACGCGGAAAAACTCGGTTTTTTTGAGGATGTGAAACCTTCAATTGAATCGGCCGCGCGTTTCACCTCCCCATTACATATTCAAATATAACATGAAATTGCCGTCGCTGTCTTCCAAGCGGATAATTCGCGCATTGTTAAGTGCTGGTTTTGAGTATGCTCCGAAAAGGGGAAAAGGCAGTCATCGCGCCTTTGTGAAATGCAATGACGGGAAATTTAGGCTGGTTATAGTACCGCAAGGTCATGATATCCCCAGGGGAACTCTCCTGGCAATAATCGAGCAATCGGGTTTAACTCGCGAGGAATTTGTTAAATTATTGTAAATGTAAACCTTATACAACCATATCCGCAAGAGTCAGTTGGAATAGGGCTATATATGCTGGATATTATTGAAGTGAAATATGTTGCGGATTATAAGTTTGCGATCGTTTTCAAAAACGGCGAAAAAGGCGTGGTTGATCTGCGTGCCTATGCCAGCCGTGGCGGTGTTTTTGCACGCTTTACCGCCCCCGCTTATGTGAAGCAGGCATATGTTAACAAAGACCTGGGGACACTATGCTGGCCGGGCAATGTTGATATTGCGCCTGAAACGTTATATAGCCTAAGTAAGGGGAATCAGGGTATGTAATGCCGGGGTATGCTTTAACAGAAAAGGCTCCTTGCGGAGCCTTTTCTGTTATATAGGGGTGGATAACGTTCAGTATTGACAAATGTTCATGTGACATGTACAATATTGCATACTGAACCGAATTTATGGTGGTACTATGAACGAAGAACAGGCGTATAAAAAAACTGGATTAACCATTCTTGAGACTGCTTTAGCTGCCTTGGAGAAGGCTACCGGGCTGCGGGGGACGATTGCGGTGGGCGGGGGTGGGGCGGACGCACGCGCGGGGCATTGTGCCCCGGGCGCTATGGTTACATTTACGGGGGGGAATAAGAAATACCGTTATGCCGTAGAAATAAAGACAGTAGACCGGCCCGCCACCTTGGGAGTGATCCAAAATAAATTTGAGGGCTATACTCTGCCCGGCTTACTTGCGGCGCCTTATATTACCGCTGAAATGGCGGAGCATTGCCGCACAAACAATATCCAGTTCATTGATACCGCAGGCAACGCCTATCTTAAGGCTGAGGGGCTGCATGTTTTTATAGCAGGGCAGAAAAGAACCCTGCAAAACACTCCCGCAGCAAAATACCGCGCAAACACGACCGCGGGCATGAAGGTTGTTTTTGCGCTTTTATGCCGGCCCGCGCTCCTGAACGCCCCATACAGGGAAATTGCCCGGGCCGCCGGGGTTGCACTTGGTATAGTGGGTGGTGTATTCTACGGTTTGACCGAGCGCGGGCAAATAGTGGGAGATGTGAGAAAGCTGCCCCGCCGGTTCGTGGACGCCGGACGCCTGGTTGAAGAGTGGGTGATCAATTATCCCGTTAGGCTTCGCCCTAAACTTGCGGCAAGGCGGTTTGCCGCCCCAGATGTGAATTGGTGGGGGAAGGCGCAGCCTGAAGCCGGCACGGCTTTATGGGGAGGAGAGGTAGCGGTGGAAATGCTTACACAATACCGCAAGCCGGGGACGGGTGTTTTATATCTACAAGGCGATCCTACAAAGCTGGTTATTGCGCGCCGCCTTAAGGCAGACCCGAAAGGGAATGTCGAAATAGTTGATAAATTCTGGGATTTTGAGGCCGCTACCGACAAACAGCATGTCGTGCCGCCGCTGCTGGTTTACGCGGATTTAATGGCCACCGGCGACCCGCGTAATTACGAGGCGGCAAAACTTGTTTACGGACGGTATATAGCGAATGCTTACGACTAAGGAACGCGGATAACGAAAGGCTTATATGGAGAGAAAATTGGCTTCAGTGCAACTGATAAAAGCGGTCTCGCCTATTGAGGGCGCCGATCTGATCGAGCTTGTCAGTGTGCTGGGCTGGCAATGCGTGGCTAAAAAGGGGGAATACAAGCCCGGAGACCTGGCTGTTTACGTTGAGATAGATTCGCTTCTCCCCGTTAAGCCGGAATTTGAATTTCTGCGCAAGAACTGTTACAGGA
This sequence comes from uncultured Elusimicrobiaceae bacterium, assembly GCA_964646805.1. Classification (GTDB taxonomy): domain Bacteria; phylum Elusimicrobiota; class Elusimicrobia; order Elusimicrobiales; family UBA9959; genus UBA9959. Next base: position 2,850 of record CAZYFL010000139.1, read on the forward strand.
AAATGCCTGACAGCGCGGAAGGGTTCCGCATTAAAACGATCCGGCTGAGAGGTATGCTTTCACAGGGAATTTTGTTTCCTCTTTCAATAATCCCGGCCGGTGCTGCCCTTGCAGGCGGTTATAGCATCGGGACGGAGGTGACTGCCGCCCTGGGCGTTGTGAAATATGAAATCCCGGTCCCGGCGCAGTTGGCGGGCAAAGTTATAGGGCAGTTCCCGGCTTTTCTGCGTAAAACCGACGAGGTCCGGCTTCAGACTTATCCTGAAGTGATCGGGGAATTCAAAGGGAAGGAAGTATATATTTCCGTTAAATGCGACGGCAGTTCCATGACTGTTTACCGGCATGACGGGAAATTCGGCGTGTGCGGCAGGAACTACGAGTACGCGGAAGACTCCGGAAATTCCCTGTGGCAGGTGGCGCGCAGGTACGGGCTTGAAGAGAAACTGGCGCGTAGCCCGGTGGATTACGCGATACAGGGCGAGATCTGCGGTCCAGGTATCCAGAAAAATCCCATGAGGCTTCCCGCGCCGGATCTTTTTGTTTTCGATATTTTTGATATTGCGGCGGGCAGGCGCCTGGACCACGAGGAGAGGCTGAAGCTTGCCGGAGAACTGGGGCTTAAATCCGTTCCACTTGAGGGCTGCGGGATCTTTGACTACACTATCGAACAACTTCTTGAAATGGCGAAAGGTAAATATTCCGGGACGCCTTCCCATAGGGAAGGAATCGTAATCCGGCCGGTAAAGGAAGCTTGCTCGGCCGTCCTGCAGGGCAGGCTGTCGATAAAGGTAATTAATAACGATTATCTGCTTAGCGGCGGGGAATAACAAAGTCTTGCTTACGGACGGTATATAGCGAATGCTTACCACTAAAGCGGACAAGCCTGTTGAGGGTGTTGTTGTTGACATCCTCGGTCATGTCAAAATTGCCGCCGAGGGCATGGGCGTCCCCTGTTTTTTAATAGGAGCCAAGGCAATTGATCTGCTGCTGCACAATGTGTACGGCTTCAATACTTACCGGCCCACAATGGATACTGATTTTGCTGTAGCGCTGGAAAGCTGGGCTAAATATAACGAGTTTAAAGTCAGCCTTATACGAACTGGGAAGTTTAAACTTTCTTCAAACAAAGTACATCAGTTGGTCTACCAGAATACCGTGCCTGTTGATCTGGTTCCTTTCGGCGGGCTGGAAGGTCCCCGTGGGAAAATTGCCTAGCCGCCCGACAATGAACAAGTGATGAGCGTTGCCGGGTTTGAAGATATTAATGCCGCGGCGGAATTGGTTATGCTCGGAAATGACGGTTTGACTGTACGCGTAGCTCCGCTGCCGGGACTGGTTCTGCTGAAATTATTTGCCTGGAGCGATCGGCGTGAAAGCAAGGACGCGCAGGATGTGGGGGCTCTGCTTCATAATTACGAGTATGTTTTACCTACGGAGCGCCTTTATAGCGATTCCGCGCTGCTAAAAGCGGCCGACTACGATATGCAGGTGGTCGGAAGCACTCTTATGGGGCGGGATCTGGCAGCGATCCTTAGCTCTTCAACGCTCAATGTTTTAAATAAAATGCTTGAGAGCGAGGCAGAAAGGGAAAAACTTCTTACGCGTCTTGCCGCCGGAATTTACTGGGTTGAGCGGGACAAGGATTTACCTGCCGCAACCAGGCTTTTTAACGCGTTTCTTTCCGGTTTGGGGGTGTTATGAAAGCTATTTTGGAATTTAACCTGCCGGAGGATGCTCCTGAACATAAGCTTGCCCTGGATGGCGGCAAGTGGATGTCGGTTTGCTTTGAGCTGGATCAGCGGCTGCGGTCTCTGGAGAAATACGAAAACCAAGACACAATACGTGTTTCAGAGGCGAGGCGCCTCCTCCGCGAGGAAATAGAGTCCCTCGGATTAATGTTCGAGTAATAACCCGGGTTTTAATTCCCCCGAATTCGAGGGAATTAAAAGCCGGGCCGGTACGCATTAAGGGGTGGGAAAAATACTTGCCGCACTGGCGCTAAACTGGTAATATTAATTACCAGTATCTGTTTTGAGGGGTATTTGATCATGATAAAAATACTGCAGGAAATGATCCTGGATTTCCAGGAAGCGAAGCTTAAAACCGGGATCCCCAGGCAGCTTGCTATAGCTCCGGTAAAGGGAAAAGCCGCTATCTGCATAGGGGTGCGGCGCTGCGGCAAATCCACGTATATGTTCCAGCTTATGCGGAAACTGCTGGATAAGGGCGTGCCGTTCCAGAACATTCTCTGTCTTAATTTCTTCGATGACAGGCTTCATAGGCTGCAGCATGAGGGGCTTGGCGTAATAAGCGAGGCCTACTACGGCCTTTATCCCGAGAAAAAGAACTCCGAGACTGTGTACTGCTTCTTTGATGAAATCCAGACAATCCCCGGTTGGGAAGCGTTTATAGATAGATTGCTGCGAACAGAACGCTGTGAGGTTTATCTTACCGGCTCCTCCGCGCTGCTGCTTTCCAAAGAGATCGCCACGCAGATGCGCGGCAGGGCGCTGTCCTGGGAAATGTTCCCTTTTTCGTTTAAAGAATTCCTGGCGGGAAAGGGCATTGATGCGGTGATGCCTTTATCCACTAAAAAACGGCTGCTTGTCCAAAAGGCTTTTGATGAGTTCTGGGAGTCCGGCGGGTTTCCCGAGGTGCTGGGGCTGGAAAGGCGCCTGCGCCAGGGAATACACCAGGAATATTTTAACGCTATTCTTTTCCGCGACCTTGTTGAGCGGCATGATATCCCGCATCCGAAGGCCGTTTCCGATCTGGCTCACTGGCTTGTGGAGAACACCGGCTCTTTATATACGATAAATAAATTGACGGGATATTTGAAAGCGCTGGGTCATAAGGTTCCTAAAGCTTCGGTCGCCGAATACCTGGCCTGGTTTGAGGATTCTTACTTTCTTTTTACCGTCCGCATCTTCGACGCGTCTCTGCGCAGGGCTAACGCCAACCCGAAGAAAATATATTGCATAGACCATTCTTTTGTCAGTTCGGTATCTTCCGGTATTTTGTTAAATTCCGGACACCTGCTGGAAAGCCTGGTGTTTACCGCGCTTCGCAGGGAGTCTAAGGAAATTTATTACTACCGTACCAGGAGCGGGAAGGAAGTGGACTTTATAGTTGTTTCACGGGAGAGGAAGCGCTCGCTTGTGCAGGTCTGTGAATCGCTGGCCGACGCGCAGGTAAAAAAGCGGGAGCTTGCCGCGCTGGAAGAGGCTATGTTGGAGTTAAAGCTTGATACGGCCCGTATAATTACGCGGAGCGAAGATGGCGAAGTAATGCTCGGCGCCGGCAGAGTGGAAATACTGCCCGCGTGGCGGTTTTTAATAAACGGACAGGCTGTTTGAAAGCCACAATACCGCGCTGTTCTATATAGACAAGGAACTGCGCGAGAAGGGCTTTGCCGGGCATATTGTTTCCGTGCCCGGGGATGTGCGGGACGAAAGCCTGCTGAAGAATCTTTTTGAAA
>CAZYFL010000140.1:0-6247 GCA_964646805.1 uncultured Elusimicrobiaceae bacterium
ACATCCTCATTCTGACTCCTGAATTCTGACTTCTGGCTACCTGAGCAGTTACCAATAATACCAGTATAGTGTCCCGCAAATTATTATCTTTGCAGACTGTTTAGGTAAGGGAATGGTACAATACTTGGCAGGGCGCATCAAATATATGCCCGCTTTGGAACGGTTTATGAATCAAAACGCGATGATGCTGACATTGCTGGTATTCCTCCAGTTGCCGGCTCCCGCGCCGGCCGGAACCGCGCGCGGCAAAGCCCTTTTTGAAGAGCATTGCGCCGTCTGCCACACTATCGGCGGCGGGGATTCGGTCGGGCCGGACCTGAAAGGGGTGGTAGAACGCCGTAATGCCGGCTGGCTGGGGCGGATAATAGCGGAGCCGGATAAGCTGACCGCCGAAAATGACCCGGACCATTCTATCCTGATAAAAAAATACGGCCTTGAAATGCCGAACTTGGGCATAAGCCCGGAGAATGCGTGGGAGATCCTTGAGTATCTGAAGACGGATATCCCCTCCGTGAAAGCCGCCAAACCTGCGGGGATGCCGTCCGGACAGGCCGCTACCACTGGGTCAGCCGGCAATGGCCGGGAGCTGTTCTTCGGGACCCGGAGATTGTCCGGAGGCGGGCCGGCCTGCGCCGGCTGTCATTCGCTTGCCGACGGAAATCTGGCGGCAGGGGGGACCTTCTCTGTCAGTCTCTCCAAAGCCTTTGATAAACTGGGGGGCGCGGGCATCAAAACCATTCTCACCAGGCTTCCTTTCCCCGTGAAAGCGGCTGCTTTCAAGGGCAGGGCCGTCACGGAAGGCGAGATAGCGGACATTGCGGCCTTTCTTGAAGAAACAGCGAAGAACGGCCCGCAGCCGGGAGCGAGGGTGGGTGAAGCGGCCTTTGTCGGTCTCCTTGGCGTCATTTTTGCTTTTATCCTTATAGCCCTGATCTGGAGCGGCAGGAAAAAGAAAGGTGTAAAGGACGAAATTCTCCAGAGACAGGCAAAAACGTATTAAGGAAAACATTTATGGGCTTTATCAAAGACCTGGTTTCACCTGAAAGCAGGGCGTGGGAAGAATTTTACCGGAACCGTTTTCAGCATGACAAAATGGTCCGGAGCACGCATGGGGCAAATTGCACCGGGGGCTGCTCATGGAATGTCCATGTAAAAAACGGCGTTGTGGTCTGGGAGACCCAGGCCCTGGATTATCCCAGGCTCGCGGGCGAACTTCCTCCGTATGAACCCCGCGGCTGTCAGAAAGGCGCTTCCTTCTCCTGGTATATCTACAGCCCGCTCCGCGTGAAATATCCGCTGATAAGAGGCGCGCTGCTTGACCTTTACAGAAGTGAAAAGGAAGCTAACGGGGGCGATCCCGTGAAGGCTTGGGAATCGCTGCAGAATGATAAGGAAAAAAGGGCGAAATACCAGCGGGCCAGGGGCAAAGGCGGCTTCAGGCGGATAAGCTGGGACGAGATTCTGGAGATAATCGCGGCTTCAAATATCCATACCGTTAAAAAATACGGCCCGGACAGGCTGATCGGGTTTTCCCCTATTCCCGCCATGTCCATGATCAGTTATGCCGCCGGAGCGAGGTACCTCCAGCTTATGGGCGGGGTCTCCCTGAGTTTCTACGACTGGTATTGCGATCTTCCCAACGCTTTTCCGGAAATCTTCGGCGAGCAGACCGACGTCTGTGAAAGCGCCGACTGGTTCAATTCCAAATTTATAGCGCTCGTGGGAGCCAACCTCGCTATGACGCGCGTGCCGGACGCGCATTTTTTCACCGAAGCCCGGCATAACGGCACGAAGACAGTGGTATTCTCTCCCGATTACAATACCGTCTCAAAATTCGCTGACCAGTGGATCCCGCTGCATACAGGGCAGGACGGCGCGCTGTGGCTGGCCGTGACGCATGTCCTTCTGAAAGAATACCATTATGAAAAAAAGACGCCGTACTTTTTAAGTTACGCGGGGAAATATACCGACGGCCCTTTCCTTGTTGAACTCGCGCAGGGAGGCGGCCCGGTCAAACCCGGCAAATTCGTCAGGGCGAACAGGCTCTCCAAATATAAGGATGCCGAGAACGGCGGCTGGAAGTTCCTGAATATAGACGCGAACACGCTTGAGCCCGTTATGCCCAAGGGCAGCGTCGGCCACAGGTGGGATACGAAAGAGACGGGTAAATGGAACATGAAATCCGAGGACGGTCTAACGGACGCGCCTTACGCGCCGCTCCTCACGTTCCTTGAAAAGAATGAAGGCGTAATGGATGTGGAGTTTGTGGAATTTTCAGGGGATAAGAAATTTAAAAGAGCCGTTCCGTTCAGAAATATTACTACCGCCGACGGCTCCAGAATCGCCGTTGCCACGGTTTACGACCTCCTGATGGCGCAATACGGAGTTTCCCGCGGGCTCGGCGGGGATTACCCGGCCGGTTATGATGACGAGTCCGCCTCATATACCCCTGCGTGGCAGGAAAAATTTACCGGTATCGGCAGGGAGACGGTTATTAAATTCGCCAGGGAGTGGTCGGAGACGGCGGCCGCCACGAACGGCAAATGCATGATAATAATCGGCGCGGGCGTTAATCACTTCTTCCATTCCAACCTTACTTACAGGGCGGGCATCGCCGCATTGATGATGTCGGGCTGCGTCGGCGTGAACGGCGGCGGCATAAACCACTATGTCGGACAGGAGAAACTGGCTCCCATGGATTCCTGGAGCGCGCTCATGTCGGGGAAGGACTGGCAGGGGGCCGCGCGGCTGCAACAGGGAACCCTCTGGCACTATATCAATTCCGATCAGTGGCGGTATGACGCCGGTCAGAAAAACTATAATAAATCTCCGGAAGGGGATACTGCCGCGCTGCATAGCGCGGACTTTGTCGTCAAGGCCGTAAAGAACGGCTGGATGCCGTTCTACCCGCAGTACGGCGAATCTAATTTTGACATTGTAAAGGACGCGCAGGCCGCCGGCAAGACCACGGAAGACGGGATGAGGGCTCATATCGTGGCCAGGCTGAAGTCAAAAGAGCTGGGGTACTCGGTTGCCGACCCCGATAACGAGATTAATTTCCCGCGCGTATGGTTCATCTGGCGCGGCAACGCGCTTATGTCCAGCGCCAAGGGTCACGAGTACATGCTTAAGCATTATCTCGGGACCCACCATAATGAGACAGCCAAAGAGGCGGCCAGGGAAGAGGTCAAAGAGATCAACTGGTTTGACCTCGCCCCGCAGGGGAAGATGGATCTTGTGATAGATATAAATTTCCGCATGGACACCTCGGCGCTTTATTCGGATATAGTCCTTCCCGCAGCGAGCTGGTACGAGAAATCCGATATCAACAGCACGGATATGCACTCGTTCCTGCATCCTCTCGCGGCGGCCATCCCTCCGGTCTGGGAGACAAAGAGCGACTGGGATATCTTCCGTTCTATCGCGGCTAAAGTCAGCGAACTGGCGGAGAAACATCTCACGGGAACCTTCAAAGACGCGGTCAACCTCCCGCTGATGCATGATACATCCGACGAGATCTCGCAGCCGTCCATGCTGGACTGGTCAAAGGGGGAGTGCGAGCCCGTCCCCGGGCAGACGATGCACAAGATCGTCTTTGTGGACCGGGACTATACGCAGATCTACAATAAATTCATAACCCTCGGCCCCAATATTAAAAAGACAGGGCTCGGCGCCCACGGCAATTTGTACGACTGCGCCGACGAATACGAGAAGTTGCTGCTGGACAAGAACCATGTAAGGACAATTAACGGGGTGGAATATCCCTCGCTGCATGACGATGTGGAGGCGATCAACGCGGTACTTTCTCTCTCCACGCTCACGAACGGCAAACTCACGGTAAGGGCTTACAGGAATATGGAGGGGAAGACCGGCTTGAAGCTTGCCGATCTCGCCGAAGGTACGAGAGAAGTCCTCATAAAATACGAGGACCTCCAGGCGCAGCCGGGAAGATACAATACCTCGCCGCTCTGGTCGGGGCTTATGAATGACGGCAGGCCTTATGCCGCGTTCACTTACAATATAGAAAGGCTTGTCCCTTTCAGGACCTTGACCGGACGGGAGCACCTGTACCTGGACCACGACGGGTATATGATATTCGGCGAGAACCTGCCCACCTTTAAGCTCCCGCCTGCTCCCGCTCAATACGGAGATCTGGCTAGCACCACGAACGACGGCAAAGCCAGGATGCTGAACATCCTTACGCCCCACGGTAAGTGGCAGATACACTCCACCTATTCGGATAATCTGCGGATGCTTTCGCTCAACAGGGGGATTGAACCGTGCTGGCTTTCCCTGGAGGATGCCGCGGCAATGGACGTCAGGGACAATGACTGGGTGGAGGTCTATAACGATCACGGCGTTTATTCCACCAGAGCGAACGTCTCCGCGAGGATCCCCAAAGGCGTATGTATTGTCTATCATTCGCCCGAGAGGACTTACTCCGTGCCAAAATCCAACGTACGGGGCCAGAGAAGATCCGGCGGACACAACAGTTTATGCCGGACAAGGATTAAGCCGAACCTGCTGGTAGGCGGGTATGCGCAGTTCACTTACCACTTTAATTATTGGGGACCCGTGGGCGTCAACAGGGATACGCATGTCCTCGTCAGAAAGATGGACAGGGTGGAGTTCTAAATGGATATCAGAACACAGATTGCCACGGTTTTCCATCTGGATAAATGTATCGGCTGCCATACCTGTTCCGTCCTCTGCAAGAACACCTGGACGGACAGAAAAGGCGCGGAGTATATGTGGTGGAACAATGTGGAGGCCAAGCCGGGCACTGGCTACCCTTCCAAGTGGGAAGACCAGGAGATATACAAGGGCGGTTTTGAAGCGAAGGGCGGGTCTCTCAAGCTCAAAAGCGGCGGGAAGCTGAATGTCCTGAAAAACATCTTCCATAATCCTGATATGCCGGAACTCAGGGATTATTACGAGCCGTGGACCTACAGGTATAACGAGCTTTTTGAGGCGCCGGAGGGGGACGACCAGCCGACTGCAAGGCCGGTGTCGCTTATAACCGGCGAGAACATTGACGTGAAGTCAGGTCCCAACTGGGATGACGACCTAGGCGGTTCGGACGATTACGCCAAAAACGACGTGAATCTTAAAAACATTCCGGAAACCGAAAGAAAGGCGATGCTGGAGCTTGAGAGGATATCTTTCTTTTACCTTCCCCGCATGTGCAACCACTGCCTCAATCCAGCCTGCGTGGCGGCCTGCCCCTCCGGCGCGGCCTACAAAAGGGGCGAGGACGGAATCGTTCTGATCAATCAGACTGAGTGCAGGGCGTGGAGGATGTGCGTCTCCTCCTGTCCCTATAAAAAGAGCTATTACAACTGGACATGCGGCAAGTCTGAAAAATGCATCCTGTGTTATCCCAGGCTTGAGTCAGGCCAGGCGCCCGCCTGCATGCACTCCTGCGTAGGCAGGATCAGGTATCTCGGGGTCATGTTTTATGACGCCGATAAGATAGAAGCCTACGCGAAAGCCGCCGCTGCCGATCTTGTGGACAGACAGCTTGAAGTCTACCTGAACCCGAACGCTCCGGAAATTGTCCGCGCAGCCAAAGAGGCGGGGATCGCTGATTCTACCATAACCGCTGCTCAACGGTCGCCGGTATACAAGTTTGTAAAGGAATACAGAATAGCCTTGCCCCTGCACCCTGAATTCAGGACGCTTCCTAACCTGTTTTATGTGCCGCCGCTGTCGCCTGTAATCGGCGCCGTCAAAGAGAACGGCTACTCTTCCTCTTCGCGGGGGCTCCTTGGAGCGGTTGCTGAAATGCGGCTTCCCGTCAGCTACCTCGCCTCGCTGTTTGCCGGCGGCAACAGGGAAAAAGTTTCCGGGGTACTTGCCCGGCTCATCGCCGTAAGGCTGAGAAGAAGGCACGCTACCGTCGGGGATATAGAGGCCGCGTCGGTGGACAAGGCGCTTAAAGATTCCGGTATCACTGAAACCATGGCCGATGAGATATACCGGCTGACCTCGCTCGCGACATTCGGCGAGAGGATAGTGATACCGCCCGCCCACCGCGAGGAAGCCATAGAAGCGCTGGAGGCGGCGGCGGATTATAAAGGTTCAAACGGATTCGGCTTTATCCGGAAGCCGGAAAGAGGTCTCTGACGCATGGATAGTAACTGCTCAGCTCCCTCTGTGTTGTTGCGAGCGGCGGCGGGCTTGCCCTGCGCGCCCGGGCAGAGGAAACCCTTGCGTCGGTTTCCCCCCGAAGCGGGGCCCCCCATCC
>CAZYFL010000141.1:0-6245 GCA_964646805.1 uncultured Elusimicrobiaceae bacterium
ATCTCCCCGGGATGCCGTATCCAGGTTATCAACTGCTGGCCTTTGGCATCGGTGGAGAAAATTTTCACACGGCCCTTGCAGACAGTGTACACGCCCTGCGGCTGCTGTGACTCGGAATAAATCTCTTCCCCGTCCTTGAACTTGCGGGCGAGTCTGAGATTGCCCCACGCTTTCTGCGCGCCGGCGTCCAGTTTGCCGTAAAAACAGCTGATTTTAAATCGGCATACGCCGCATTCCGGTGTTTGTTCTTTTGTGAATCCGTCCATATTCCCCCTCCCGCCCGCGCGGGTTCACTGAATTATACCTCATTTGCCCCTCCTTTGTCATTTGCTAGAATGATAACACAGGGGTTAGCGTACGCATATCCTCTCACCCCTACCCTCTGATGCTCAAAGACCTTAAAGCCCTCGGCAAAGAATCCCTGATATACGGCCTCTCCACCGTCGGCGCCCGTCTGCTCAACTTCATTCTGCTGCCTTTCTACACCCATTACCTCGCGCCGGGCGAGTACGGTATTGTTGCCGCCGTGTTTTCCTATATAGCCTTCCTGAATATCGTCTACCATTACGGGATGGACCAGTCCTACATGCGCCACTATTATTCCGCCGGCGAAAAGGCTTTTCCGTCCGCCTTCGCCTGCCTGGCGGCCACCACTCTTCTGCTCACCCTGCTGCTCTGCGCTTTTGCGCCTTTCTGGGCCGCTGTTTCCGGCATCGGCTCCGGCTACTCCAGGCTGGTTTACTATTCCGCCGCCATACTCCTCCTGGACACGGCCACGATAATCCCATTCGCCGGCCTGCGCATGAGGCACCGGCCGCTGCGCTTTGCCGGAGTGCGCACAGTCTCAATTACAATAAATATCGCTCTTAACGTGTTTTTCCTCAAATATCTCGGCCTGGGGCTGGAGAGCATTTTCCTCGCGAACATAATTTCCTCCTCCTCTTCCGTCCTGCTGTTGGCTCCGGAATTTAAATCCGTCTCCGCAAAGGTAGATTATCCCGCTCTTAAAAACCTGCTGACATTCGCCCTGCCGCTGCTGCCCGCGGGCCTCGGTTCCATGGTTGTGCAGGTGCTGGACCGCCCCATAATGCTGCACCTGGCGGATAAGGCTTCCGTCGGGATCTACCAGGCCAATTACAGGCTGGGCATTTTTATGATGCTGGTTGTGACTATGTTTGACCAGGCCTGGCGCCCTTTCTTCATAGAGCGTTCGCGCCGGCCCGGCGCCGCCCCGGTTTTCGCGCGCGTACTTACTTATTTCGTTTTTGCCGGACTCTGGCTTTGGCTCTGTCTTTCCTTCTTTATCGGGGACTTCGCCAGGCTGAGCGTGGCAGGCGTTAATTTAATACATCCGGATTACTGGTCCGGTCTTGGTATAGTGCCGCTGGTGCTGGCGGCCTACCTGCTAAACGGCATCTATGTTAATTTTCTGGCGCCGGTGGTTATAGCCAGGCGCACAGGGATCATACTCAGCGTCACGCTGGCTGGAGCGGCGGTAAGCATAGGCTGTAATTTCGCGTTTATCCCGGCTTTCGGCATGTACGGCGCGGCCTGGGCGCTTTTCCTCTCCTACCTTGTAATGGCGGTCATGATATACCTGCGCGGCAGGGCGCTTTTTTCCGTTCCCTATGAATTCGGACGCCTTGCCGGAGCGCTGGTTGCGGCTGCGGCCTGCGCGCTGCCCGCTTTCCTGTTAGCTCCCAGCGGACCCGCAGGCCTGTTTATAAGGGCGGCCTTGCTGGCAGTATTCCCCCTTATCCTCTGGTATTCCGGACTCTTGCTGCCGGAGGAAAAAACTGCGGTTCTGCGCCGTATTATCGGGGGACGCTACACGATAACTCCATAGTTTTGAGGCACGGAAAGTCTGTAGCAGTTTTGCTCCTGCCTGGCGACATATGGTAGACTTACTTAAAGCCATAATCCAGTGCAACTTAACCAGAAGAATGAGGTTCACTGCCTTCTTGGCTGGATAATGGCTGATGGCAGGAGAAACCATGCAATTCAAGGCAATGCTCACCAGTAGTTTGTTGATGTTAACGTTGTCGTTTGGCGCCGTATCGGCGGGCGCGGGGGAAACACTGGGCATTTCCCCGTTCCTGGATATCAGGTCGAACAGCAACGATACGAAAGCGGTCACCAGCGCTTTCGACACTTCGACCCCAAAATCATTTACCAGCGTCCTGCTCGGTCTGCGCTTTTTTTACGAGCCGAGGAGGCACATAATGTTTGATGTCGACCTTTTCGGCGGGGGCACTTATTTCCGCACCCGTACGTCGACATCGGGCTCCACCTATGAGACCACCCTCAAAGGCGCGGCCTTCGGCGCGGCTTATGCGGGCAGGTTCAGCGAAAAGCTACTGTTCCGACTAGGCGGCGGCTTTTCCGCCTTATCCGGCAAATGGCGCGACGTACCGCAGCTGAGGAAACCCGTAACCACCATAAACCCCTATGTAAGGGCGGGGATCGAATACAAGGCGAAAAACAGGTTCGGGGTCTCGCTCGCGTTGAAATATGACCTTAAGAAAATAGAAATAAAAGATAGGGAGGCCATGCCTAATACCTTAGTCGAGTTCAGCCAGTTGGCCATACAGCCGGCCATAACCATTTATTTTTAGGGGTATCTACTTGACTCCACCACCCATAGGAGCCATGTGTGAAGCGCTTTATAAGTTCCATCTCTGCGATATTACACACCATCAACTTTTCATTCTTATGAAAACTATTCCTTCTCAAATCCGTGGTTGCCGAACTTAAGGGTGCGGCAGTTCTCTGTTACGGTACGCACGACATGCTTCGGTACGCCGGATGGAATTTCCGCCTCGATCTCCAGCGTGACCTTTACATTTGCCCCTATAAGCCCGGCGAGATGTGCAACCACCTCATCAGCAATGCGTCCGGCGTCCCGGCCGACGCGCGTCGCGTCTAATACTACACCACCATGAAAGCGTTTTGGCTGTGCCGCGGGATTGGCTTTCGTAGCTTCAGTAGTGTTGTTTCCAGGTACTGTGGCTGTAGGTTCGCCGATACCATTGTCCGGTTTGGTTGTTGCATCTGATGTTGGAGGCGCTTCGGCTTGCAATTGACGCTGGGCAGTATCCGGCTGAACTACCAAACCAAGTAGACTTTCATCTGCAATCCATACGTGTTGACCGGCACGGAGCCCACGATAGCGGCCTGTCGCTTCATCAAAACTCTCGGCATAGGCAAAAGAGTCTTGTATCCAGGTTATCAAGCCGAGGCCGCTTCGGATGGCCTCAATGAGAATAGCCGAATCCTTCAACCGAGGCAGATAGAGATACCGGGCAAAATCCTCCGCTAGTTGCCCAATCGCCACATGATTCCCACCTTCTTGCGCCGTATCCTGCGATGCGGCAGGCAGACGCCATAGTGGCACTTGATCCAACTCTAATCGAAGCCGACTGGCGGCCAGGCCTGTAATAAGTAGTTCGTCGTTGCGCAGTTTCTTGCTTGCACGAAGAGCCAAAGTATCCTGCCCAGTAAGGCGGAAGGCCTGCCAATCAACCGCGCCCTGCGGTGAGGTTTGCGTTGGAACAATCAGCCATTGGTATGCTTCAGGCAGCCGGGCCGCAACAGCGCTTTCGGCGTTCTCCCTCTGTGTAACGGCCTGTTTACGCTGATGTGGGTCAAGGTTCAGCGTCTCAGCTTCACCTACAATAGATGCCCACGCTAGAAAACGCCGTATAGCTTCGTCAAGTTCCTGTAGCCGGTTCTTATCCGGCGCAAGAAAGACCAGTGTGTTGCGGTAGATACGCGGAGCAGTCCCACGATTCTGCAACATTTCCTCCGCTGCCGCGATAGCCGGACTATTTGTGTCTTTCGTGTGTGGATACTCAATACCGAATACAACCAGCCGTGCGTCCTTATCATCCGGCACGTCACCCGATGTTTTTGGCAACGGATGAATGCGGCTGAAGTCTCCGGTTTTGCGCAGGTCGTTGCGGAGCCATTTACCGACTTCTTCCGCCACGGCATCCGGGTCCGCCTTGAATTGCTCGGCACGGTCGTCGGCCAGTTTAGTCACCGTCGGCTGCGTTGAGTACCAGTAGCGGACAGAGTCCTGATAAAGGAAAGTTGCGGCGCTGGCAAGCCGCCGCAAGGCATCGCCGAAGATGGCCGGCGCCTCACCCGGCATAACACAACCCAGCTTGATTCTCCTGTCCTCCAGCCCTTGGTTGGCCGCCTTTGCGGTCGGGGCTGAACCAAGATAAACTGTACGCGCCACCCGGCGGCAGGCGGAGTATTTGCCGAGGTTCGGCGTCTCCGCATCAATGCGTAGCGGAATCGAGTTGGGTCCGTCCACATCCTTTTCAATCACCGGCACCCAGTTGTCGGAGAGATAGCGGGTCAATTCAAACTGCACACGAGGATCGTCAATCGGAACGTTTGCTGGCAGGATGAGCGGACTGCGATCGCCTTTCTCCCAGAGGCTGTGGATTACGGCGGCCATAAGGCGCAGAACGCCTCGGGTACGCTGGAACTTCACCAGCGTGGACCAGTCGTTGTATAGACGATCAAAGACCTCTGGATGGATGGGGTAAGCGGCCTTTAATCTTCTCTCATAGTCGCTGTCGTGGCACTCTGGCGGGAACTCTGCCTGCTGTGTGCGATAGAGGTCAAAAAACGCCTTTGCCACGGTGTCGCGTGCGATAAACTGGTCCTTCTCTATCAGAGGCTCAAACAGCCTCCGGCGTACGATTTCAAACCCCTCATCGGCGCTGGCTGGCCGCCATGATGCTTCCACACGACCAACCGCATTGCGCAGGCGGTCAAGCGCCGCCCGGCCGCGCTCGCCACCCACTTCTATGTCATCGGTCTGCGTGTGCGGGGAACCTGTAGTATCAGATGCCGGCAGACTGATCACCAGCAGGCACTGTTTCGCAAGCTTTGCAGATTCCGTCAGCGCCTGGGCGAAAGTGAAATGCGTCTCAAAGCTCCCGCCAGGCAGGTCACCATGATCGTGGAGCTGACGGGCGTAGGATACCCATTCGTCAATCAGGATCAGGCATGGGCTGTAATCGTTGAATAAGGCGCGCATTGCGTCACCGGGATTGGTGGCTTTCTCATCGTCCGCCTGAATACGCTTGAAAGCCTTCTTAGCTTCTTTCTCACCACCAGCGGCACAGCCAAGCTGCCAAGCCATTTCCCCCCACAAGGTACGGACTACAGTGCCATCAGGCTTGGTCACCGGATTGCCGGGAGAAATCTTATTGCCCACTAGAACCACGCGCTTGACCGCAGGAAGCTTGGCTACATCCGCGTGTTGGAGCACCGCGTCAATGCCAAGAAGCTCTCCAGGAGGAGTTCCAGAGAAGAGATGGTAGAGCGCCAGCATAGAGTGGGTCTTGCCGCCACCGAAGTTTGTTTGAAGCTGGACTACAGGGTCCCCTCCAGTTCCACTAAGCCTTTGAGCTGCTCCAACAAGCAAACCTTTCAGGCTCTCGGTCAGGAATGTCCGGCGGAAGAACTCTACAGGTTTGCAGTATTCGTCCGAACCCTCGCCCAAATGCACCTGCCACAAATCGGCCGCGAACTCCGCCTGCTGGTACTTCCCACTGGCTACATCCTTATGTGGGTTTGTAACCTCCCGCCAGGGCTTGAGACCGGCCTGCGCCTGAATTTCAATGGCTGTGCTTGCGCTCTTGCGTTTCTCCGTGCGTACCTGCTCGTCAAAACGCACACGGAGCAATTCCATCTTCATCTTCTCTACCTCATCCGCCTCCGGCGCGGATACGGAGGCCAGGAGCCGGGCGGCGCTGTCCAGTGCGCGGTAAGCGTTGTCGGTGCTGAACGGTCGTTGATGCGCCCAACGGTTGCGTGTTTCCCGTAATTCACTTACCAATGTGCGCTCGGCATGCCCCAGCGTTTTGCGGAATACATCATTCCATTGGTTCCACATTGTGATGAGGATGGCGGAGGCATCCCATTGCGGTGCTTCCGGAGTACCCAAGAGAGGGAGTTGTTCATCGGCGAGACTGCGCTTCGTCTCGGCGAACCAATTAGGAGGATTGGTGTTCTTCAGCTCACGCTCAACAAATGGTTTTAAGCCTGATGATAATAGGTCCAACATCTTGCCGACACGTTCGTGATTGGTTATAGCCATAGGTTACTCCATTTTAGACAGCTTCTGCGTGTCCAACACCACGATGTCCTTAAAGTGTTCCGCCAGCCGGTTTAACTTCTCGGTCACTTCAACCGCTATGTCGCCGGATTCGACGAGCTCAATC
>CAZYFL010000142.1:0-6237 GCA_964646805.1 uncultured Elusimicrobiaceae bacterium
ATGCTTTGCGGCATGAGCGACAACACTGACATATATGACACCATTGTCTGCCGGCCTTTTATTCCGGTTGTTATCCCAAGCCGGCAATATACAGCCCTTGCTCACAACGGTGATGGAAGCGTGACCATAGTCAGACCAAGGTTTGATCTCAATAGCGTTCCTACGCGCATAAGCTACCTTTCAGTCAACTCGGGGGTATGCAAATTGTTTGGATATTCCGCAGCCGTGATTGCCGTACGGGGAACGGATTCTTCCGTGTTAAAATCAGCGGTGATCAATAGCGAAGGCAAGCTTTGGAGCATAAACAACGCTTACGATGACGTATTGGATAGCATAGTCTGCAAATAATCCGGATAAAAACCCGGACCGTAATGACTATATGGCAGCGATGTTTTTCAGGTCTGCGGAAGCAGCCGCTTTATTTCCCGTAGCAGATCTTCCAGGTTGTAGGGTTTCTTCATGAAGTCGCGGGCGCCGCATATTTTGGCCTTTTCAACGCTTTCAGGAGTATCCAGCGTGGAAATTATGAGTATCGGCGTGTGGCGCATAAGGTTATCGCGCATAAGCGCGTTGCACACCTCGTAACCGTTAAGTTTGGGCAACAGCAGGTCCAGCAGGATAAGGTCGGGCTTCTCTCTACGCGCCAGCGCCAGGCCCGAGACGCCGTCGGCCGCGTGCACCACGGTATAGCCCTCGGCCTCCAGCACTTCCTTCAACACCGCGGAAGCGGCTTTACTGTCCTCTATCAGCGCTATCTTGCGTCCGCTCATCGCGCCCCCCCGCGCTTATATTCCCCGGCCAGCGCGATATAATCTTTTTCGGACTTGATCATGCCCGCGCATTCTTCGTCGGTAAGCGGCCTTTTAACCTTGCCCGGCGCGCCCATCACCATGCTCCTGGGAGGAATCTTAGAGCCCGTGGTGACCACCGCCCCGGCGGCAATAACGCAATATTCGCCTATCTCGCAGTCCATCACCACGGCGCCCATGCCAACCAGGCAATGGCTCCCCACCACCGAGCCGTGTACGATGGCCGAATGCCCGATGGTAACGCCTTCGCCTATAAGCACCGGTTTATTGCTGTTAGGGTGCAGAACGGCCAGGTCTTGTATGTTTGATCCGCGGCCCACTTCTATGCGGTCCACATCGCCCCTTAATACCGCGCCGGGCCAGACAGAAACCTCGTCCTCCAGCTTGACCCTGCCTATCAGGCAGGCTGACTGGTGAACCCAGGCCCCGGGTGAAACCTCGGGAGAACCGTCCATGAATCTTTCTATCATTGTACGCCTCCGATAATTGAATTGTGCCGCTTCGCTCCACCCCCGTGGCGGGAATGCAAGGTGCCAGGGGGCGGCTCCGACACGCGCAACGCCCAGTAGATGAAAACGCTGGCGAAGGCCGGCAGCAGATAGTAGAAAAGGCGGAAAAGCAGGCTGGCCGTAAGCGCCTGCGCCACAGAGATGCCCATGCCGGAGAAAGCCGCCGTCATGGCGGCTTCCATAGCGCCCAGCCCGCCGGGCAGTATGGGTATTACGGTCATCAGCATCCCGAAAGCGAAGCCCGCTATAAGCGTGGTGGCCCCCAGCGAGATTCCGACGGCCTTGAACGCGAAATAAAGCACCATTATATTGCTTATCCAGTCGCAGAAAACGTAGCCCACAACCTTGGGCAGCTCATATTTGCGGCCGTGGATAGTGCGTATACCCTCATCCAGCTGCCGCTCAAACTTCTCAAAGTTTTCGCGCGGGATCCTCTTCTTTGAAAAGAAGAAAATCATGTGGTTCACGGCTATAAACATCCTGCGTGCCCAGGCGGCTCGCAGTTCGTGGTGGAAGAACAGCAGCGTAAGCGTGAAAGCGAAGCCCAGCACCGCCGCCACACCCGTCAACGCCTCCGCCATGCTGTGATTGAAATCCGGGGTCTGAATAAACTGCAGCGCCGCGCCCTCCACCACTATAAGCGCCAGCGCCAGATAGACAAGGACGGTTATAACTACGGAAGAAGTGACGCTTGCCCCGTAAGGGACCTTGCGCTTGCCCAGCAGGTGCGCCCTGGTGGCAAAGCCGCTTATCCCGGCCGAGGAAACAAAATAGTTTACCGTAGTTGAAACAAAAGCTATCCCGGCCACCTCAAGGAAAGGCAGGCGTATCCCCAGGATGCGTAGCACCTCCCAGAGAGTAAAGCCCATAAAGGCATAGCTGGAAACGGCAAAACCGAAAGAAAGCAACAGCCACCAGAGGTTAGAATTGCGTACAGTCAGGGCCATCTCCCCCAGGTTGGGATAGATCAGCCAGGCAAGGATGCCCAGCGACAATACCAAAGGGGCATAGAGGGCCGGCTTTTTACGGACGGAGATCGGTTTCATAATTTGATAAAATCAGGTAGTTGCCCTGATGGCTTAAACAACCTGAACGGTTACAAAATCAGTTTATATTATTATTGAGACTATGGCCACATACAGGTTTGACTTTATAGTGGTGGGGAGCGGAGCCGCCGGCCTGCTGGCCGCTCATAAGCTGGCCAAAGCCGGCAGGGTGGCCGTGATAACCAAACGCTCCCCCGGGATATCAAACAGCAGCCTCGCCCAGGGCGGGATAGCCGCAGTAACCGATCCAAACGACAATTTCAACCTGCATATAGCCGACACCCTGCGCACCGGCGCCGGTCTTTCAGACCCTCGCATAGTAAAAATGACCATAAGCGAAGCCCCGGCCCGCATACAGGAGCTGGTGGCCCTGGGGACGCGCTTCAGCCTTAAGAACGGGAACTTTGAACTGGGCCTTGAGGGAGGGCATTCCCGCCGCCGCGTACTGCATGCCGCCGATGCCACCGGACACGAAATTGAACGCGCCCTGCTTGCTGCCTGCGCAGCGGACAGGAATATAACTTTTTTCCCCTGCTATCCGGCTGTGGACCTGATACTTAAAAGCCGGCCCGCCCGCGTCCGCCCGGAAAAAAACGCCTGCCTGGGAGTTTACGCCCTTGAGGAAGCTACCGGCCGTGTGCACAGTTTCCTGGCCGCGGCCATTGTGCTGGCTTCGGGCGGCGCAGGCAAGGTCTATCGCTACACCTCCAACCCGGACGTAGCCACCGGAGACGGAATGGCCATGGCCTACAGAGCGGGACTCCAGCTTGTAAACATGGAATTCGTACAGTTCCATCCCACCTGCCTCTACCACCCGCAGGCCAAATCTTTCCTGATTTCCGAGGCCCTGCGCGGGGAGGGCGGAATATTGCGCGGCGCCGGCGGCAAAGCCTTCATGAAACGCTACTCCCGCTGCCAGGAGCTGGCCCCCCGCGATATAGTAGCCCGCGCCATAGACTCGGAGCTTAAGCGCACAGGAACCGACTGCGTCTACCTGGACATGACCCGCCTGAGAAGCGCCTTCCTCAAAAAACGCTTCCCCACTATTTACTCAAAATGCCTGCAACTGGGGATAGACATAACAAAGACCCCCATACCGGTTGTCCCGGCCGCGCATTTCTTCTGCGGCGGAGTACGCTCCGACGAGCATGGACGCACAGCCATGCCGGGGCTCTACGCCATAGGCGAGGTGGCCCACACCGGCCTGCACGGCGCCAACCGGCTGGCTTCAAATTCCCTGCTGGAGACCTGCGTTTTCGCCCACCGCGCCGCCGAGGCCATAAAAGGCGGTTACATAAGGCGCCCGTCCGGGGAAAAGCCCGCCCCCTGGACCACCGGCAACGCCCGCCCCTCCGACGAGGCGGTTATAATAAAGCACAACTGGGACGAGATCCGCACTCTTACCTGGAACTACGTGGGAATAGTGCGCAGCAATAAGCGGCTTGAAAGGGCCGGCGCCCGTATAAAGATTATTTCCGAAGAAATTATACGGTACTACTGGGATTTCCTGCCCACCCGGGATTTGCTTGAGCTCAGGAACATCGCCTGCCTGGCCGACGTAATAATACGCTCCGCGCGCAGCCGCCGGGAAAGCCGCGGCCTCCACTACACGGTGGATTACCCGAAACCGTCCTCCAGGTTCCTTAAGCCCACGTCGGTAGACAGGTATCAGGGGCAGGGTTTATGGACAAGATAATAATCAGCGGGGCCCGCTCTCACAATCTCAAGAACCTCAGCCTGGAAATACCAAAGAACCGCCTGGTGGTAATCACCGGTCTCTCGGGCTCCGGCAAGTCAACGCTGGCTTTTGACACCATCTACGCGGAGGGGCAGCGCCGTTATGTGGAGTCCCTCTCCGCCTACGCCAGGCAGTTCCTTGAGCAGATGGACAAGCCCGACGTAGACTCCATAGAAGGCCTTTCCCCCGCCATAGCCATACAGCAGCATAGTCCGTCCAGGAACCCGCGCTCCACCGTCGGCACTATTACCGAGATCTACGACTACCTGCGCCTGCTTTACGCAAAGGCGGGCCGCCCTTACTGCCCCTCCTGCCATAAGCCGATCAAAGCGTGGTCGGCGCAGGGCATAACGGCGGAACTGCTTGGGAAATACTCCGGCAAAAAGACGCGTATCTTCGCTCCGCTGGTGCGCGGCCGTAGCGGCAGCTATGAAGAACTCTTCGTACGCCTGCGCAAGATCGGTTTTACAAAAGCCCGCGCCGACGGAAAGCTCTTCCCGCTTGAGAATCCGCCCGGACTTAAACGCTACGTCAAACATGACATAGACCTCTTTATAGACGAGTTTACCGTCTCAAAAGAAGACAGGGAACGCCTTAGCGAGGCCGTGACGCTGGCCCTTGCGCAATCAAAGGGACTCCTGAGCGCGGAGGAGGCCGGGAAAACCGCGGGGAGCCTCTACAGCGAAAAGAACGCCTGCCCCTCCTGCGGTATAAGCTTTCCAGAGCTTGAGCCGCGGCTTTTTTCCTTCAATTCCCCCCACGGGGCCTGCGCGGAATGCGGAGGCCTGGGGATAAAGCTGGAAATAGACCCCGGCCTGGTGGTTCCGGATGAGAAAAAGTCCGTCAACGGCGGGGCGCTGGAAGCCTGGGCCAACCCGGTAACAACACGCACCCACAGGTGGAAGGGCTCCTGGTCCGGCTACTACGCGGATATGCTCAAGGCCGCGGCCGGCGAGAACGGCATAGACTTAGACAAACCGTGGAAAGAGCTGCCCAAAGCCCACAGGGATATGCTGCTCCGGGGCGCCGGTGATTTTGAAGGCGTGCTCACCAACCTGAAGCGCCGCCACTCCGAGAGCGAATCCGAGTTCGTAAAGGAAGAGATCTACACAAAATTCATGCGTGAAACCGTGTGCCCCGGATGCAAAGGATTAAGGCTGAAAGCTGAAGGACTAAATGTATTGGTGGGAGGAAAGAATATAGCGCAGACCACAGCCATGCCTATAGAGGCGGCGAAGGGCTTCATGGCTGCGCTTGACCTCAGCGAAAAAGAGCGCGCCATCGCCCGCCTGATACTGAAAGAGATAAACTCCCGCCTCTCTTTTTTGAATGACGTCGGACTTGGTTATATCTCGCTGGACCGCCGCTCCGAGACCCTCTCCGGCGGCGAGGCGCAGCGCATCCAACTGGGCACCCAGATAGGCTCCGGCCTTACCGGGGTGCTGTATGTGCTGGATGAACCGACTATAGGCCTGCATCAGCGGGACAACGCGAGGCTGATCAACACCTTAAAATCCCTGCGCGACATCGGCAACACGCTGCTGGTGGTTGAACACGACGAGGCCGTAATAAGGGCGGCTGACCATATCATAGACCTTGGACCAGGGGCGGGTCTCTCCGGCGGTCACATAGTAGCGCAGGGCCCCCCCGCGGAAATAATAAAAAACAGGAAGTCCGTAACCGGGCCCTATCTTACCGGCGAACGCTCCGCCGCCCCGGAACGGGCGCCCCGCGCGCATTCGGGCAAATTCCTGGAATTCACCGGGGCGAGTCAGTTCAACTTAAAAAACATAGACGTAAAAATACCGCTGGGGCTGTTCGTCAGCATCTGCGGCGTTTCCGGCTCAGGCAAGTCCACGCTGCTTTACGAAATAGTCTACAAAGCGCTGGCTAAAGAGCTTTACAAATCCAGGGAAGTCCCGGGCGCCTTCCGCTCCATGAAAGGCTCCGGGCAGATAGACAAAGTGATCATAGTTGACCAGTCCCCCATAGGCCGCACACCCCGCTCCAACCCATCCACCTACAGCGGCGTCTTCAATCATATAAGGGACCTGTTCGCGGCGCTGCCCGAGGCCAGGCGGCGCGGCTACAAGCCGGGGCGCTTCTCCTTCAACGTGAAGGGCGGGCGCTGCGAG
>CAZYFL010000143.1:0-6225 GCA_964646805.1 uncultured Elusimicrobiaceae bacterium
GCCATCCTCATTCTGACTCCTGAATTCTGACTTCTGGCTACCTGAGTAGTTACACGGCATCCCGGATTTCCCCATGTATTTCTTTCTGAACCAGATCTCCAGGTCGTCAAAGAGGGAGTAGGTAACCGGCGTCATCAGCAGCGTTATCAGGAGCGACAGCGTCTGGCCGCCTATGATTACCAGGGCCATGGCGCGGCGCGTACCCGAGCCCGCTCCGGAGCCGAGCGCCGTTGGTATCATGCCGGCTATCAGCGTCAGCGTGGTCATAAGTATCGGGCGCAGCCGGGTCTTGTTTGCCTCTATCATGGCCTGATGGCGCGGCAGGCCCCTGGCGCGCAGGGTATTTGTGTAATCCACCTGGAGGATGGAATTCTTCTTGACTATGCCGAACAGCATGAAGATGCCCATAAGGCTGAACAGGTTCAGGTTCTGCCCTGTGAGGAACAGCGAGATTGCCGCGAACGGGATGGTCAGCGGCAACACTATCATGATGGACACCGGGTGTACAAAGCTTTCGAACTGGCTCGCGAGCACAATGTAGATGAAGATGAAGGCCAGCAGGAAGGCTATAAGAAAGCCCTTCAACATGTTGCCGAGTTCCCTGGCCTTTCCGGTCACGCCGCCCTTGTATTCGGCGGGGACTTTAAGTTCCGCGAAAGCCTTGTCGGCTTCCTTTATAAGGGCGCCAATCGGGATGCCGGACGTATTGGCCAGCACTTTCACGTTGCGCTGCCGGTTGAAGCGCTCTATCTGAGTGGGGCCCACGCCCTCCGCTACTTTGGCTATATTGTCCAGCCGCGTCACCCTGCCTTCGCCCGCCGGTATCATAAGCGCCTCTATGGCTTCTTTCCTGTCGCGAAAGCTTTCCTCGGCGCGCAGGCGCACCTGGTAAAGTTCGTCGCCGTCCTTGAATTTTGTTATGTCTTCTTCGCCGCCCACCATGGTGCGCAGCGAAGTGGCGATATCCTCCACTTTTACTTTCAAGTCGTGCGCGCGGCCGCGGTCTATTTCCACGCGGTACTCCGGTTTGGCGTAGGAAAAGCTTACGTCCACGTCCACGGCTCCTTTAATCTTTTTAAGCCTTTGGGCCACGGCGGTGGAATATTCCTGGAGCCTGGCCAAATCGGGGCCTGAGATATTGTATTGAAGTCCGGCCTCGCCGCCGCCGAAGCCGCCCACCGCCGCCACAGAGACGCGCAGGCCCTTGTACTTTGACATCATCTCGCGCGAAGCCAGCACCAGCTTTTCTATGGGCAGAGCGCGGTCTTTAATCTCGCTCACCTCCACCAGCACATAGCCCTTGTTGGCGGCGGCCTCGCCGCTGCGGCCGCCGGTGCCGGTACCTATGGAAGACAGCGTGTTTATGACGTAAGGAATCTGTTTTGTCTCGGTCTCCACCTGTGCGAAGATCTGCTTCATCATGGCCAGGCTCGTGCCTTCCGGCGCGGTTATGGTTATCTGGTACTGGCTGGTGTCGTCGGAGGGAAGGAAGTCCTTGCCGAGGAACATGAACAACGGCGCCGTGGAGAGCATTATCAGCGCCGCGAAGGCCGCCATCCGCTTGCGGCGGGCCAGCGCCCACTCAAGCATCTTTATGTAGCGGACGGAAAGATATTCGTTTATGCGGTCCGTGAATTTCTGCAGGTTGGACTTGCCCCCGGGGTTGACCCTCAGGAAGATGGAGCACAGCATGGGCGTAAGCGTCAGCGCCACGAAAGTGCTGATAGCCACCGCATAAGCTATGGTAAGGCCGTAACTCTTTATGAAGCGGCCTATAATACCCCCCATATACGCCAGCGGCACAAAGATTACCAGCAGCGCCGCGGACATGGCCAGTATAGCGAAGGCGATTTCGCGCGAGCCTTCCAGCGAGGCCTTCAGCGGGCTCATCTTATGTTCCTCCATGTGGCGATAGATATTCTCAAGCATCACTATGGCATCGTCTATAACTATACCTACGGCTATGGTCAGGCCCAGCAGGGTCATATTGTTGAGCGTGAAGCCCGACAGTTCCATGAAAATCAGGGTGCCGATGAGCGAGGCGGGAATAGCCAGCGAGGAGATGATGGTGGAGCGGAAGTCGCCTATGAACAAAAGCACCATCAGCGCGGCGAACACGGCGCCCAGTACCAGGTGCTCCTTGACGGTGGCCACCGAGGCCTCAATGAACACGGATTGGTCGCCGATTATGGTGGTTTCCACCCCGGGAGGCAGGGAACCTTTCAGTTCTTTAATGCGCGCTTTTATGTTCTTAACCACCGCCACGGTGTTAGTGCCGGACTGCTTTTTTACCACCAGCGTGACAGAGGGTGTGCCGTTGTAGAATGAGGCCGTGGTCATGCGCGCCCCGGAGTCTTCCACGCGGCCTACGTCGGAAACGCGCACCGGCGCGCCATTTATGGTGGTGATGACTATGTCGTTAAAATCCTTAACGGTCTCAATGCGGCCCAGCGTTCGCAGGACGAACTCCCGGTCTTTCTGTTCTACCTTGCCGCCGGGTATCTCTATGTTCTGCTGGGTTATGGCGTCTTTCACCTGCTTTATGGATAGGTTCATGGCCGAGAGCTTGAGCGGGTTGACTACCAGGTGTATTTCGCGCTCGCGCCCGCCCACGATGTCTACGGCGCCCACGCCGCTGACGGTCTCAATGTTTTCTTTTATCTTCTTTTTTGCCAGCCGGGTGAGGTCTATTAAGTCCCTGTTCCCGTAAACGACAACATTCAGCACGGGCGTGGCGCCTATGTCGAATTTGCCTGTCATCGGCGCGTCGGTGCCCTGCGGCAGCTGGCGCTGCACGGAATTGACCTTATCGCGCACTTCCTGGGCGGCCACATCGCCGTTTTTTTCCAGCTTAAACTTTACCATCACCACCGAGAGGCCTTCGTAGCTGGTGGAGGTGATGTCCTCTATGCCGGAAATTGTGTTTATGGCTTCCTCAAGGGGTTTGGTTATTGAGGATTCCACTTCTTCGGGGCCGGCGCCCCGCAGGGAGGTTTGCACTATCACGAAGGGGAATTCCACGTTGGGGAACAGATCCACGCCCAGGCGGAAGTAGGAGAAGGTTCCCAGCACCACTATGGTGAGTACCATCATGGTGGTGAAGATGGGTTTTTGCACGGAAATTTCGGTAAGTTTCATGACACTATTTACTCTCCGCCGGTAACTACTCAGGTAGCCAGAAGTCAGAATTCAGGAGCCAGAATGAGACCGCCGGCAACGAGAAAGTTTCCGCCATTCTGAATTCTGACTCCTGAATTCTGACTACCTGAGCAGTTACCTCCGCCGGCTACTTTTGCTCTTCCTGCACTTTTATCTTACTGCCGTCTTTCAGGCCGTAGAGGCCGAAGGTGATGACGTCGGCGCCTTCTTTCACG
Organism: uncultured Elusimicrobiaceae bacterium; assembly: GCA_964646805.1. GTDB lineage: Bacteria > Elusimicrobiota > Elusimicrobia > Elusimicrobiales > UBA9959 > UBA9959. The sequence continues at coordinate 3,375 of CAZYFL010000143.1, forward strand.
CCGCTGATCTGTACGAATTCATCGGTCTTTATACCGACGCGCACCGGCAGACGGGAGGCCAGGTTGCCAGCGGCGGGCACGAATACAAAATCGCCGCCGGCCTGGTTTATCACCGCGCCGGCCGACACCGAAAGCGCCGCGCCGCGCGAGGCCGTTATAAGGCGCGCCTCGGCGAACATGCCGGATTTCAGTCGCCCCTCGGCGTTGTCAACCAGCGCTTCCACCACGGTATTGCGCGAGCGAGAGTCCACCACCGGACTCACCCTGTAGACGCTGCCGGTGAAGTACCGGTCCGGGAAGGCATCCACTTTTATCCGGGTGCGCTGGTCCTGGAAAATCCTGCCGATGTGTTTCTCAGGCACATCCAGGGCCACGCGCACCTGCGACTGGTTTACGATCAAGGCGATCGGGGTCTGCGGGGTCAGGTTGGCGCCGATGTCCTGGTAGATGCGGCCCACCACGCCGGTCAGCGTGGATGGCACCGGGGCGGGCTCGTAAACCGTGCCCACCTCGTCGCGTTCTATAAGCGCCACGGCCTCATCCTTTTTGATCGGGTCGCCTTCCTTCAGGAGGTTCCTCAGCAGCTTACCGGAGATCCTCGGGTAGAGCGTGGCTTCATCCATGGCCTTCACCGAGCCTGTCAGCAGTATATATTCCTCCAGGTTCCTCACCTGGGCCTTTTCGGTCTTAACCAGGAAGCGATCCTTCTCCAGTATGTTGAAAGCCTCAACTTCTTTATCCCTGCACCCTGCAGTCATCGTTGCCGCCGCTGCCAGGATACATACCTGTGTTTTTATATTCTTCATAAAATTCTTCCCTTAACCCTTAATCCTTAATCCTTCAGTTTTTTCCCCTTACTCCCCCACCGCCCACGCCAGTTCCGCGGCTGCCGAGCATGCGTCGTGCTGGGCCTGGGTGTAAAGCGTTTGCGCCCTGTTCAGTGCCAGTGTGGCGTCGTTAAGTTCCAACTGACCGGCGAGGCCGTTGCGAAAGCGCAGTTCGGTGGCGGTCAGCGCCGTCCTGGCCGTTTCAACCGCGGTCGTCCGGGAGGCCAGTCTCTGCGCGGCTTCGTTCTGGTCCAGCCAGGCTTTCTTTATGGCTATTTTCAATTCGCGCCCGGTATTTTTCAGGGTCTCTTCGGCTATGTCCAGTTCCAGTCCGGCCTGTTTTATCTTTGAGCCCACCGCGCCGCCGGCAAAGAGCGGAAGGCTGAGTCTTAATCCGGCCGACATGCTCCAGGCGCGCTTGCCGGCGTCCGGAAAAAGTCCGTTGGTCTGGCCCTGAAACTGCCTTGCGGCGAAAGCGCCGAGGTAGGGGTAATGCCCGGCTCTTTCAAGCGTTATATTTTCAAAAGCCAGTTTTTTCTGCAGGTCCGCCAAACGATATTCCGGGCGGAAGGACATGGCCCTCGCGTAAAGTTTTTCCAGCGGAGGCGCGCTTTGCGCCGCGCAGCCCATGCTGTCTGAAAGAGTCAGGAGCGCGTCGGTGTCCAGCCCCAGCAGGTTCTTGAGCGCCAGCAGTCCTACCTCGTAATAGTTCAGGTTCTGCATCACGGCCGGCTCGTTGTTGGAAACTTCCACTTTCTGGCGCAGCACGGCCAAATCGCCGGCAAGGCCCTGTCTATATTGAGCCTCAATGGTTGCTAAATGCTGCTTTGAAAGTTCCAGCGTCTCCTTCTGTATATCCGCCATGGCTTTGGAAAGCAACACCGAATAATAAAGCTGGGTGACGGATTTTTTTACGAAGTTCTGTGCCGCGCGCAGCTGTTCCGCGCTGGAGTCGGAATAGAGGCCGGCCATCGTGATGCCGGTGCGCACCTTGCCGCCTGCCCAGAGCGCCTGGTTCAGCTCCAGCGAGGCCGCGTAGGAATTATCCAGGCCCAGCACTATCTTTCTCCCGCCGAAGAAGACGGAAGACTTCTCTATATTCCGGGTGTATTGGGCGCTGGCGCTCAGCTGCGGGTAAACCCCGCCCCAGTACTCGCGTATCTTTTCCTTATATATAAGGCGGCCGCGTTCCGCGTTGACCACGGAGGTATTGTTCTTCATGGCCAGCTTCACCGCACCGTCCACGCTGAGGTCCGCCGCCTGAACTCCTGTCAGCAGGGGAGAAAGCGGGAGTATGACGAGCGCGGCTTTCAGGTTCCGCGCTCCGGCGGTTATGAGCCGCGCCAGGCGGCTAGGGAGTTTCTTGTCCAGGCTGGCCGCGCCGTGCTCGCGCGCCTCTATCATAAAATAGGCTATGACGGCGCTGACCAGGTGCAGTATCCCGGCCATGCCGGCCTTTGACAGGCCTTCCCTGCGGGCGGAGGCCTCCATCATTTCGCGCAAGGCCGACCTGTTGTCATGTTTTAAGTCCCGCGCTATCTGGCTGAGTACGCCTTCGGAGGGGGAGGACATTATTTTCAGCGCGCATTTGGGCATTTCAGGGTAGCGTATTATGAAGTCCAGATGATTGCGGAAGATCTTCTCCAGTTTCCGCTCCAGCGTCAGGCCGGGCCTGGTTACCCCGAAGTGGAGTTCTCTGAAGCGCTTTGTCCCTTCCACGAAGGCGGCTTTTATCAGTTCGTCTTTATCTTTGAAATAGTAATAAAGCACGGGTTTGGTTATCCTGAGCTTTGCCGAGATCTCGCGCATTGATACGCCGTCGGGGCCCTTCTCCGCCATCAGGGCGGAGGCCGTCTCCACTATGCGCCGGCGGGTTTTGTCGCCTTTTGTTTCCCTGTGCGATGTTTTTTGTTTCATGCAAAACTTGTAACTGCTCAGGTAGTCAGAATTCAGGAGTCAGAATTCAGACTGGCGGAAACTTTCTCGTTGCCGGCGGTCTCATTCTGGCTCCTTAATTCTGACTT
>CAZYFL010000144.1:0-6198 GCA_964646805.1 uncultured Elusimicrobiaceae bacterium
TAAAGACGATGCCGCCGGAGGCCACTTTTAGCAGGGCTTTTAAATTTTCGCGGGAATCGGCCTGCACCGGCTTTTGGCCTAACAGGCTTGAGGAGGCGGCAAAGGTGTCAAAAAGCTGCTGGTCGAGGTCGTTGCGGTCGGTAATTACAACAATGGTAGGATTGTTCAGGTTGCGTATCAACTTGCCCGCATAGAAAACCATGGAAAGGCTTTTCCCCGAGCCCTGCGTATGCCAGACAACGCCGGCTTTGCAGCTTCCGGCTTCTACGGCGGCAAGACGAGTGCTTTCCAAGTCTTTATTTACGGCGTAGTATTGGTGATATGCTGCAATCTTTTTTATGGTTCCAATCTGTGTAAGGCCGGTTTTGGCGTCTATTTTTTTGTCTTTCTCAAAAACAATAAAGTTTCGTATCAAGTCCAGCAAGGTCGCCTTGTTAAACATTCCGTTAATAAGCACTTCAAGCTGGCTAACATGCGGGGAAGATAATTTCTCCCCTCTCCCTCTGGGAGAGGGGCCAGGGGTGAGGGTCGCGACAGCGATGTTCCAGGCCTGGAACCGGCTGAAAGGCGCGGAAAGTGTGCCGGCTTTGGCCTCCAAGCCGTCGGAAATAACGCAAAAGGCGTTATAAAAGAATAGCGACGGGATAACTATTTTGTATGTTTGTATCTGGTCGTAGGCTTTTCTTATGGTGGCGTGGGCGTCGGCCGGATTTTTAAGCTCTATAACCACCAGCGGCAGGCCGTTTACGTACAGGATTATATCCGGCCGCTTGTTTTGGTTGCGCTCAATAATGGTGAACTGGTTGATGGAAAAGAAAACATTATTTTCAGCTTTTTGAAAATCCACCAGCCAAACCCGCTCGCCGCGATCCTGCCCGTCTTTACGCACGATAACGGGCACGCCCTCAGCCAGCATTTTATGAAAATTCTCATTAGCGTCAATAAGCTGCGGGGAATAAACGGACAGCACGGCCTTTAAAGCTTCCTGCCGGGCTGCTGGCGGGATTTCAGGGTTCAGGCGCTCTATGGCCTCTTCCAGCGTGCTATTTAAAACAACATCCCCATAACTTTCGCGTTTTTCGGGTTCCCCGAACAGCACAGAAGGCTCGGCGGTAAAAAGTCCATCCGTAGCCTCAACATCCGGCGCAATAGAAGGCCCCGGAATATAAGAAAACCCAAGCCGCTTTAGCTCATCAAGAGAAAAAGTCTCTATTTCAGATTCGGTGAAGGCTGGCATTTTATTCTGTGACCACCTTAGCAAACTCTAATTAAACTCTAATTAAACTCTAATTAATTTGCATTATCCGGGCGTTTAATTAGAACCCACTTCGGCTTGGGGTAAGTTCCCTTATTTTCAATGATTCCCTTTTTGCGGAGTCCGGCTATCAGGTTATTAATTTTTATTTTCTTTTGTTTGGAATCCATCCAGTCCGGCAGTTTCTTCCAGAGCAATTCATCAATGTCCTTACGGGATAAATCAATGTGCTCCGTAATTGCCTTTACTATAAGGTCAAGATAATACGCTGTGTCGAAAGCCCTGTTTTTTGTGTAGCCGGCCTTCTGTCCGGTAATCTGTGCCATGCTTTTAGACAGAAAACAATTAGGCCTGCGCCCTTCAATTAACTTCCTTGCTTTAAGATGAGCTTCCTCGCTGCGTGTTAAAGGCTGCCTTTTTTGAACCTTATCCAGGAGGATTATTTCTTCCAGGGAAAGCTCGGCATTGCGCGCAAGCAGCCGGGCGTAATCAATGTCAAGGACCTTGCCCGTGATTGTAACTTTGACTTTGTTACCTGAGAGGTCGTAGTCCGGCATCGGAAAAAACCGCTGCCGCTGGAAATTGAACATTTTTCTGATTCCGCCGCCCGCGGTATCCACCATTTTAAGGTTGAACATTGCCGTGGCCAGGAAACGGTTCCGATAGTACTCTTCCGGGGCATTCTCTTGCACCACTTTATAGATATCACAGGGGATAAAACTCCCAAGGTTGGTAAAAACAAGCTGGTCTTCCATCTCCACAACGTTAATACGGCCACCCAGGGAATAGTCCTGATGTGCGATGCAATTGTTTATGGCTTCCCGTATCGTGAACGGTTCATATTGATCGGTCTCTTCCGGGAACAGGGTGCCGTCCTTCAGGTAGCGATATTTTGAATTGCGGATTTTAGCGTAAATTTTATCTACCGCAAGCAGCAATGGGCATCCGACAATCATATAATCCTTGTCGTTGCCTTTGGAATCTTTAAGCAGCCAGCGGATTTTGGGGTCTGCCGGGTTTATGAAATGCTCGGACTCTTCCCTGCCGAGCAAAATAATGGAAGTGCGCGTAATTTTCCCTTTGATCGTAAGCTTCGCCTTATTTAGGAAGGTCTGGGTATCCCAGACGTCTACTTCAGCGGCTTTATCCGGGAACTTACTTTTAAAATTAGCTCTCGCAACTACAATGGCCTTCTCATCAAGGTCCTCAACTGAAGCCCCATCAATTATAGCCGCACTCCAATCTTCCGTGCCGGCCTGAGCCCTTATCCGCTCAATCTCCTCAATGTTTAATGGCGACAGCGCTTCTCCATCCCGGCCATAATAATGTCCCTCAAAGGCTATCGGAAATCCCCTGGGTGCGGCAGGGATTTGAAATAAAATCACCCGGCCTTCGGCGGCGGCAAGCTCGTGGATCTCGACAAAAGTGATTCTATTGGTGGTTTTATCAGCTATTTCGCCCTTTAAGCTGTCCAGGTCTTTGCGGGATGCCCTGTAATTGCTGCAGACAATTCTATGATGCTTGTTTTCCACGCCGAAAACCAGCCAGGCATCCTGCTTCCCCTTGAGATTTGCCTCATTGCTTAGTGCGGAAAAATACTTGCCAAGTTTTCCAAAATCATAACCCGCCTTCGCCTCTTTAAACTCCACAACCTCGGTTTCCGCGGGGAGGCCGCGAAGGTTTTTCAGGATACCGGCCAATTCCTTTTCTGTCATGTTGTTTGCCTTTCAATTTGCGTCAGCAGAAAACAGCCCGTCCTTGGTCTCAACATCCGGCGCAATGGAAGGCCCTGGAATATAAGAAAACCCAAGCCGCTTCAGCTCATCAAGCGAGAATGTTTCGATTTCAGATTCGGTGAAGACTGGCATTATGCCCGTTGCTATATTGTTAAACTCTAACAAGTCCCGGCCACAGCGGGGAACATCGCTTTTATCCCTGAAAGAAAAACCTGAAAGCTTCTGGATTTGTTGTTTTCCGGAACCATGTGCAGGGAAATCTCCCCGGCAGCTTCAACTTTAGGCAGACCAGCGGCGAAGTATCCCGCGCGCTGAAGCAGCTTTTCAAGTTTCTCCCATGTTCCGCCGCTGATTAAATCCGGATCGCGGTATCCCGCGCGCGAAGCTAATGTCGGCGGCACCCCCGGATATGCCGCCACCAGAGCCGGGAAATCGCCAAAAAACCAGGCCTCAAGTTCTTCTATGGCTATACGGTTTAAAACCTGAAAATTCCCGGGATTAACCGATTTCGTAGCGAACCCTGCCAGACTCCCGGCGGATTCCATTGCGTTTTTTATCTCCCTGCAATTCCCCCTGTCTTCGTCCATGAGCACAACTATTTTCCAATCCGCCGGAAGCCAGGTTTTATAGCCGCGCAGACGGGCGGGAAGCTTCTTCAATAGATCTGTTTTGCCGTTATACGGATGAATTTTGAATCCGACCCCGGCAGGCAAGATCTTCGGCAGAAGAACATTGAGCGCCGCTTCCGCCGAAGGCTCCTCAACAAGAAACTCTATGTGGGACGTCATAAAATTCCTATTTTTTATCGGCTTCCGGCTCGCCGGAATTTCTAAGCGGATCGCCGAATTCAAAATAGCCTTCCATCCACAAATCCCCTAGCGCTGCCCCGGCATTCACAAATCCCTTAATCCCCTGCATGGCGGCGGCATTCTTGGCCTGTGTGTAGCCGTTTCGGTTCCTGTACAAAATCCAAAGTTCTTTGGGTTTGATCCCGCTTACAAAATGAGGAGAGTGCGTTGTAATCATGAGCTGCGATGCCGCCGCGGATTTGCGGCATTCTTCCGCCAATCCCACCAGGAGGCGCGGATGCAGCTGGTTTTCCGGTTCTTCAATTCCTATAAGCTGCGGCGGTTCCGGATCATGCAGTAATGTAAGATAGGCCAGCATTTTTAAAGTGCCGTCCGATGCGAATTTGGAGAGTATCGGCCTGTCAAATGGAGCGTCCTTGATTTGAAGCAAAAGCTGCCCGTTGGACATAGGCTCCGCATCAACTCTTTCAAGACGGGGGATTCTGGCCGATAGAATCTTTAATATTTCCTTTAATCTGTCGGGATACCGCTCTTTTAAGTACTGGATAACATTAGGCAGGTTATCCCCGTCATAAGAAAGGCGTTCCTGCGGTCCAGCGTCAGGCGTACCGCGCGTGTTGTCCGCAGTAAGGTACGACAAATACCAGCCGGTTATAAACCGGCGCAACGCGCTTACACGCGGATGTTTTGTAAATTGGCCAAGCGTATTTACGGCCAGCATTTCGCGCGATTCCAGGCTTTCTTCAATACGCTCGGCAGTGGCATCCGGCTCATCACCGGAAACGACTTCACCGGAACCGTTTTTAAAGTTTAGAAACCTAAATGGATAGGCCGGCGCTTTACGCACCCAGCTAAGCCACTCTTCAGCCACAAACGGGCCCTTCAAGTCTTCGTCTATGGCAATATGGTATGTGATAACGGGGGTTTTGGGTTTTTCCCGGTATTTAATTTCAATAACAACCGGCCCGCTTTGGCCGCGGGTTCTTAACTCCTTAAACCGACCGCGCTTGTCCCAAGCCTTTCGCAAGCCCACCGAAAAGCATTCCGAGAGAAAAGCGAACACATCAAATATTGTGGACTTACCGCTGCCGTTAGGCCCCAAAAAGACGGTAAGCGGCGTGAGACTTTTCAGCTCAATATTTTTGAGCGCCCGGTAATTCTGGACACTTAAAAACTCAATCCGAGGGACAGTAGTATCGATTTGTTTTAAAGCTGTCATATGAGACTCCTTACAACTATTCTGCGATATTTAGCTTAAAGCTTAGTTCTTTGCGGCTACTTATTCTCTCTTAAGGTTTCTAGGTGCTTTACCAATTCCTTCCGCTTGTCTTTGATTTTGGAAAGTTTAGCTTGTCCACAACCTCCGAATCTTCCTGTGCAGTCCAGAACCAAATCATTTAACTCAATTGTCCTGCTGCTGATAAAAATTATATCGGCTTTCGTAGCCAAAACTTCTTCACGGGCTTTTACAACCTCTTCTTTTGCATGCCTGACACTTATGCCGGACCCGATGATTTCCCAATTTAGAATGGTAATCCCGAAAATGACACAAAACAATAAAAGGCAAAATCCTATGAAATAATAGATCTCTTTGGCCCAGGGCTTTGCTGGGCTTCCTTTCCAAACGACAGCTACTGCCGTAAGAACTATTAAAACCAGGAGCGCGTAATTCATACTCTTATTTCTCCGGACATTAGTTTTGGAAGGAGGGTGTCACGCATTTTTGAGAGGGTGCGTATTTGGAGCGAATTATGTTTAATGTGCTCCATAGCGGGCACGGCAAAAAGCCCAAAATCTCGCGTTATGTTTGCAGGAGGGATTAACATCTCATACAGCGCGATTGATTCCCCTGATACGCGTTGACGCCCGCTTGTTCCTGTCATATTCTGGATCGCAAACTCTCTAAAATCAGTTGAGCGTGCCAGAAAGTAAAACCATTCAGAGCAGTAGCCGGGTTTAGGGGATAAAACAACATACTCCGTGGATCCCCAGGCAACTTCATTTTCATTAAGAAAGTTAATATATGCGGTTTTGCCATTTTCGAGACAAGGCGTAATTCTTGCGATAATTGTATCCCTGTTTTTAAATTTCATGCCGCTGGTATAGCCACGCGGAATCCAGTCAAGCGGGAAAGTTCCTGATGTCGGCATATTGGACATATCAAGATATGTGGCGACTTGCCCTTTCTTCAGTGAGCGCAAAGGATTGATTTCTGTTATTCCCCCCAGTTTTCCACTCTTCCAGTCCGGGGCGGCTTCCTCTGCGAACATTTTTCGCCAGATGGCGGAGGCCAAGCCTTCCAGGGTTTTGTTTTGGCGGTGGAGGAGGTCTATTTTGTCGTCTAGGCTGGAAAGCACGGCGGCTATGGCGCGTTGTTCCTGGAGCGGCGGCAGATTTA
>CAZYFL010000145.1:0-6186 GCA_964646805.1 uncultured Elusimicrobiaceae bacterium
GTTTCCGCAGGATGTCCAGCAAAGTAGTGTCGAACTTTAAACCTGAAGCTCCGAACTTTTTGACTTTTAAAAAATTCTGCCGAAAAAATAAATTTTCCGCGCGCGCATAAACTCTTTGCTGTTCTTTGCTGGTATAAGTCGCACCCTACCACTTGACCGTTAAACTTGAAATTATTTTTCTCAACATATTACCCTTATTATTACCCTTATTCTAACATATTACCCTTTTTAAGCCAAGGGGCACCTGGCCCCTTGCCAATACATTTCAAATCACCTTTCGCGCGAAGGTCCTTTAAAACCCGGCGCACCATGTCCCGGCTTACTCCTGGGCAGGCCCGTTCAAGATCGGACAATGTGAATTTACCCTCAAAAGATTTTATAGCGTCCAAAATCAGTGCCGTCTTTGCGCCTCGCGCAGACCGAATCTGCCCGGCGCGGCTCTCACATTCAACATATGCCCTACGGATTATTGAAAGGAGATAATTCAGCCAGGGAATAATATCATGCTTGCCCTCATGCCAATTTTTAGAGCTTTCCAGAAGAACCCTGTAGTAATCCTCTCTAGTATCTTCAACAAGCTTTTCAAGGCTTATATATCTGCCGACTTCGATACCCTGTTGATAAAGCGCAAGCAAAGTCAAAAGCCTGGCGACCCGGCCATTTCCGTCACGGAAGGGATGAATACAGAGAAAGTCAAAAACAAGCGCCGGGATGGCAAGCAGCGGGGGAACATGCTCCTGATTTATAGCGTGACGATATAAAAGGCAAAGCTCCTCAACCGCCTTTGGGGTTTTTTTAAATGAAACCGGATTAAACCTTATGAATGGGGCCTCGCCCGGCTTGGTTTCAACTATTTCATTATCAACACGCTTAAAATGCCCCGCATCTCCGGACCCTTCCTGAATAATAAAATGCAATTTTTCTAAAAATTGGGGGGTTATGGAAAGCTCGGCGTGATTGGTATGTATAAGATTTAAGGCCTTGCGGTAGCCCTGCACTTCTTCTTCAGAGCGGTTTTTTGGGCGCACATTACCCAAGACAAGCGGTTTAAGCCGGTCCGGTTGGACAGTAACGCCCTCTATACGATTTGAAGACTCAGCGCTCTGCACCAAAGCCATATCCCGCATGACTTTCAAAAGTTGCGGAGACTGGCGGGCATAGAGTTCCTGCCGCCCCTTGCTCTGTGCAATATCCGTCATAAGCCACACGGAACCCGTCGGCACAGCAAAATTCTTTAATTTTTCACCTCTAAATGTCATCATAGAATTATCCTGGTATGAATTAAATTACAGTTGTCCGGTTAAAATTGGAGACTCCCCATTTACACCGATGAATTAACTCGCCGCCGGCATTCACGGATGCTCCTACTCAAGCCGTTACGCCCTGCCCCCTAGTGTTGCGATTCGCAACACTAGCCCGTAAAAGTGTTTCAGCCGGCCGGGATCAATTCCCCCTGTTTTCCCTGATCCGTCCTCTTGCCCCGCAGCAGCTTCACCCAGGACGCCGTACAGGTACAGGCGATGATACCGGCCAGGGCTAGCATTACAACGGTAAGCGTGATATTGATATAACCCTGCAAATCGCGCCTGGGCAGGTAATTGCCGTAGATATTCATCACTCCGGCCGTCACAGTGGTAATGAACATGAACACGAACGGGATAAAAGTGACTAGCGCGTAAACCACCTTCGTCCGTTTCATTATGAAGGTAGTCCCTATCGCCAGGGCAATGGCGGACAGCAGCTGGTTGGCCACTCCGAACATAGGCCAGATCGTGGTTATGTTGCCCATATAAACCATCGTCGCCCATGACCCGCTTATAGCCGCGCTGGTTATAAGTACGCCCGGCAGCCATTCGCCCCTTGCGAAAGGCTTATAAACCCCGCCGAGGATCTCCTGCAGGATATACCGCGCCACACGAGTCCCGGTGTCTATGGTAGTCAGTATGAAAAGCGCCTCAAACATTATCGCAAAATGATACCAGTAGGCGAGCATATGCTTCATCCCCGGCATGGAAGAAAATATCTGGGCCATGCCGACGGCCAGCGATACCGCGCCGCCTGTCCTCCCGGCCAGGTTTTCTCCGACGGCTGCGCTTATATTCCCAAGATTGACCGTGGTGAAACCGAGCTTTTCAAACACTGCCGGGGGGACGTTTATGGCGAAATAATCCCCGGGAGACAGCGCCGTCGCGGCGATAAGCGCCATGATAGAAACGAAACCCTCGGTCAACATAGCGCCGTAACCTATAGCCCGTATGTCCTTTTCGCTCGCTATCATTTTAGGCGTGGTTCCGGAACCGATCAGGCTGTGGAAACCGGAGATAGCCCCGCAGGCTATGGTTATGCACACATACGGCCAGACATGCCCCGGTACTACGGGACCACCGCCGTGTACGAAACTGCTGAAGGCCGGGGCCGCGAGGTCGGGACTCACCCAGATTATCCCCAGGGCCAGCATGGCTATGGTCCCGATCTTCATATAGGAGCTTAGGTAATCCCTTGGGCAAAGAAGCAGCCAGACCGGCAATATGGAAGCCAGGAAACCGTAGCCGGCCAGGATTATAATCAGACTGTTCCTTGAGTAGGTGAACCAGTGCGCCAGATGGCTCCTGGAAAGCGGCTCCCCCAGTATGACGCCGACAAGGACGAGGGAGACCCCGATAACGGACGCCTCGGCGATCTTGCCGGGCCGCAGGCGATTCATATACCAGCCGACGAAGAGCGCTGCGGGCATGGTGGCGAATATCGAGAAAGTTCCCCAGGAACTCTCAGACAGGGCGTTGACCACCACGAGGCTCAAGCCCGCCAGCGCGGTGATTATTATGAAAAGCACAGCTATCGCGGTCGCGCCGCCGGTCACTTTTCCCACTTCGCGCCTGGCTATCTCGGTAAGGGAGAGTCCGTTATGCCTTACGGAGGCGAAAAGCAGCACCATGTCATGCACACCCCCGGCAAGTACGCTGCCTATCAGTATCCAAAGGAATCCCGGCATATACCCGAACTGCGCAGCCAGCACGGGGCCTACCAGCGGGCCGGCGCCGGCTATGGCGGCAAAATGGTGACCGAAAAGCACCCACTTATTAGTAGGTTTATAGTCATAATCGTTCTTTGAAGTGTGCGCCGGCGTGGGCCTGTCCTTATCAAAAACCAAAATCTTCGCGATTATGAAACCGGCATAATACCTGTACGCCAGAGCATAAACAAGCAGCGCTGTTATAAGTAGTGTAACGGCATTCATAAACGCCTCCGTTTTTTGGGCAAACCTTCCGTCCTATACCCAATTTTAGAATATTTTTTGGCGGCGGCGCTTTCTGGCGTTGCTAATATAGCGATTTGCAAATGTCCGTGAAACCTAGTGGGAGCTGGAACTTATCAACAGTCAGCCTATCAGCTATTTACTATAATTAACGCATGTCATCATTCCCCGTCCCCAAAGAAGTATTTCTTACCAAAGGTTTAGGGCGGCATAAAGAAAAACTCGCCAGCTTTGAGGAAGCCCTCAGGGATGCCAGGATCGCCAAGTACAATCTTGTGCACGTCTCCAGCATTTTCCCCCCCCACTGCAAAGTCATCCCGCGGCAGAAAGGCATTGAAAAGCTCAGGGACGGCCAGATACTGCACTGCGTACTGAGCCGCAACACGGTAAACGAGAACCACCGGCTGATAGCCTCTTCGGTAGGTATCGCCATACCCAAGGACCGCGCCCACTACGGCTACATCTCGGAGCACCACACCTTCGGAGAGACCGACGAGAAAACCGGGGATTATTCGGAAGACCTGGCCGCGTTGATGCTTTCCACCATACAAGGCATAGAGTTCGGCGGGGAAACAACCTGGGACCAGAAGGAAGAAATCTGGAAGCTCAGCGGCAAGATAGTGACGACTAGAAATATCACCCAGTCGGGCATAGGCATGGAAAGCGTCTGGACCACCACGGTAGCCGCGGCGGTTTTCCTGTTCTGAACATTACTTTACCTGCGCCTTCGCCTGCTGTAAGGACTTATGCCATTTAAACCGGCGGAAAACCAGTTCATACTCCGCAAGAAGATAAACTTTAAGGACGCCGCCTTCGTGGTGGTGCCCGTTCCTTACGAAAAAACCACTTCATACGGTCAGGGAACCAGATACGGCCCCCCGGCGGTTATAGACGCCTCCTACCAGCTTGAACTCTGGGATGAGGAAACACAGACGGAGACCTGGAAGGAAGGCATTTTCACAACGCAGCCGGTAAACTGCGCCTTGCCCGAGAAGAAGTTTTTCCCCCGCCTGGAGCGCACAGTGCAGAACCTGCTCTCCTCCACGAAAGCCCTTCCCTTCTTTATAGGCGGCGAGCATAGCGTAACCCAGGGATTGCTGCCGCCCTTTATCAAGCGGCATAAGGACCTGTCGATACTGCATTTTGACGCGCACGCGGACCTGCGCGTAACATACGAAGGCTCAAAACACAGCCATGCCTGCGCGGTTTACCCTGCCTCGCGCACCAACAAGGTAATACAAATAGGCGTACGCAGCGTGGGCGCAGACGAGCGGCAGTTCCACAATGCCGGCAACGTGAAGACCCACCTGATGCACGAGAACCTGGACTTCAAAAAGCTGGAGCTGGACATCCTGCGCGAGCTGACGGATACCGTTTATCTGACCATAGACGTGGACGGGTTTGACCCGTCGATAATGCCGGGCACGGGCACGCCGCAGCCGGGCGGCTTCATGTGGCACGACGCGTTGCGGCTGTTTAAGGCGGTGTCCATGAAGAAGAAGGTGGTGGGCGTGGATGTGATGGAAGCGGCGCCGATAAAAGGTTCCCCGATAACCGAGTTCAACACCGCCAAGCTTATATACAGACTAATGGGGTATCTCAGTAATTAAATTTCTGCCGGGTTGTAACTACTCAGGTAGACAGAATTCAGGAGTCAGAATTCAGAATAGCCTGCGAATAAGCCTCCAACAGCTTCATTCTGACTCCTGAATTCTGAATTCTGTCTACCTGAGTAGTTACGCCGGGTTTTTAAATGTATCCAGCTGGTCAAACTCGGAAACCTTCTTTTTCTCCATTATGTGGGCCATGTCGCGGCTGAAGGCGAAGGGACCCCTGGGCCAGCCGAAACCCAGCTTAACCGCCGTTTCTATATCATACTCGGAAGCCATGATCTCGGAGGCCAGCAGTTTAGCCTCTTCCACTACGGGCCTCATTATTTCAGCGAAGATGTCCTCCTTGAAAGTCTTCTTCAGCCCGAGATACTTTATCATGTTGGGCAGCACGGGGTTTTCCCCCACAATACGGCCCTCTTCATAAATGTAATAACCTATGGTAGACTTGCGGCCCAGCTGGCCGTACTGAACCAGGCGCAGCTGCGTGGGAGAAGGAGCCAGGCGCTCCGGCTTGCCCAACGCGGCGTAGATATCCTCGGTGGCCTGGTAGTCGGAGTCCAGGCCGGAAAAATCAGCCAGCTCAAAAGGCCCGAACGGCGCCCCTGCCACTTCCTTAAAGGCCGCGTCTATTTCGTGGGGATAACCCTTGCCGGACTCCAGCAGCCTGAGGGCCGCCAGCATGAAAGGCCGGGTCAGTCTCTCTACTATCTGCCCCGGGTTGTCCTTTATTATAACGGGGGTTTTACCTATTTTGCGCAACAGGTTGGTTGCGGCTTCCAGGTACTCGTCCCTGGTGTGGTTTGTGCGCACCACTTCCACCAGCTGGTTGGAGCGCACCGGTTTTATAAAGTGAAAGCCCAGCGTCCGCTCTTTAGGCAGCTCGGTATATTCCATTATCCCGCTTAAAGGCTGCACTCCGCAACGGGCCGCCACCACGCAGCGCTGGTCCAAGTGCTTCCTGAGTTTTGTGAAATAAACCTTCCGCTCTTCGGGGGATTTTGCGGCGGCCTCTATCACGATATCGGCCCCATTGAACTTTGAGAGGTCCTGGATGCCTTCCATGTTCCCCAGCAGCTCTTCGTTTCCGGCCTGCTTCAGCGACCAGGAGATCCTAGCCAGAGCTATGTTCAGGCTGTCCTTGAAGTCGTCGTAAAGGCGCACCTGGAAGCCATTCTTCAGGAACAATTCCGCGGCGCCTGTCCCTGTGGTATTTGAGCCCATTATCCCTATAGCTTTAATTTCCATGTAAACTCCCCTGTTCCGAAAGGTAACTACTCAGGTAGACAGAATTCAGGAGTCAGAATTCAGAATAGCCTG
>CAZYFL010000146.1:0-6105 GCA_964646805.1 uncultured Elusimicrobiaceae bacterium
TGGCAGGCTATTCTGAATTCTGACTCCTGAATTCTGTCTACCTGAGTAGTTACAGGAATTGTTTCATATGAAAAGCAAAAGCCCGCGCGCGTTCCCAAAGACGGAAGAAATTTCCCGCATAAAAAATCCGCTTACCTGGACAGCCGCCAACCGGGCGCTGATGGTTGAAGCGTGCCGGGAAATGGCGGTTTTCCACCGCGACAATTCCGCAGAGATACGGGGTTTATACGAAAGGCGCAGATTCAGGCCCGAATCAATCCGGTCTGAAAGCGATATCGGAAAAATCCCGCCGGTCGGCGTAACGGCTATGAAATATTTCCTGATGACCTGCCTGCCGGAAAAACAGGTTTTCCTGAAGCTCACCTCCTCCGGGACGCGGGGCATGAAAACACGGATCCTGTTTGACGAGGCCAGCCTTGACAGAGTACAGGCGATGCTTGAACGCGTCTGGGAGCAGGAGGGCCTGGTTTCAAGCGCACCCGCCAATTATATGATGTTCGTTTACGACCCGAAGGAAGCCAAAGATCTGGGCATCGCTTTCTCGGACAAGAACCAGCAGCGCTTCGCCCCGGCCGCCGGGGTCCATTATGCGATACGGAAAAACAAGGCCGGCGAATGGGAATTCGACAAAGCCGGCGCGATAGCAAAAATGCTTGAATACGCGGCGGACTCAAAACCGGTCCGCATTTTCGGGATGCCGGGGTTCATCCACGGGTTCCTCCAGGAAATGGAACAGCGCAATATCAGGATTAAACTGCCGCTCCAAAGCCTCTCCATGACCGGCGGAGGCTGGAAGGCGGCCGAGGATAAAAAAGTGTCAAGGGATTTTTTCAGACTGAAAATAACGGAGTTCCTGGGGATTCCCGGTGACAGGGTGAGGGACGGCTACGGCTTTGCCGAGCACAGCGCCCCGTACCTGGAATGCCGCCTGCACCGCTTCCATGTCCCTGTTTATAACCGCGTTTTAGCCAGGGACCCCGTAACGATGAAACTCCTTCCCGCCGGCCAAACGGGCCTCCTTGAATTTGTCACGCCGTATAATGCGATGATGCCCAATTTAGCGCTTCTCTCCACGGACACCGGCTGCATCAACCCGGGGCGGTGCGGCTGCGGCTGGAACGCGCCGGTTTTTACGCTGGTGGGACGGGCGGGGCTTACAAAACACAAGGGCTGCGCCATCACCGCCGATGAGATAGTGAGAAGGCTATGACAGGAACAATAAAATGAACGTAAATGAGGCGGCAAAGCTGTGCGCGCGGGCCGAAGAAAACTTCAGGAAACTGAACGGCTGCCCCTTGGACAGGATCCTGGATATTCTCGGGAAAATGAGCAAAAAATGGGCCGACCCGCAATACCCCTTAAGAAAGCTGGCGCTGGAACAACTGCCGGAGGAGACGGGCTTTTCCGCTGAAATGATCAGGCTTGGCCTCAAGGAGCTGTGCTGGATGTTTGAGCCGCGGGTCCTGCGGAAAAAAATAGCCACGGAACTGAGGGGCATCCCGCGGGCAAAAGGCGGCTTTTATAATTATTCAACGCAAACGGAATTCACCTGGCAGCCGCTTGGGACAGTGCTACATGTCCTATCGGGGAACGTGTTTCTGGTGGCGGCCGGTTCGCTGGTGGAAGGGCTCCTGACGGGAAACGCTACCATCCTTAAGCCGTCCTCTTCCGAAAAGATTTTCCCGCGGCTGCTGCTTAAATCGCTCAGGGAATGCGACAAAGAGGGAATTGTTTCAGGTTCGGTGGAGCTTGCGGACTATTCCTCTTCGCAGGCGGATGTGATAGCGGAATTTAAAAAAAGGGTGGACGGCATAGTCGTCTGGGGTGGCGAAGAAGCCGTTAAGGCCTATCGGGACGGCCTGCCCGCGCGCACAAAGCTTGTGGTTTTCGGGCCTAAACTCAGCCTGGCTGTGGCGACTCAGGAAGGGCTCAGGGAGCAGGGAGTAAAACCTGTGGCCCAAAGGCTGGCCTGGGACGTCTCCATCTGGGACCAGAACGCCTGCACCGCGCCGCAGGCCTGTTTCGTTGAAGGCGCTGCCAACGCCGGAATTCTGGCTGAAGCGCTGGCGACTTCAATGAAAGAAATTTCCCGCAAGTTCCCCCCGGGGCGGCTTGACCCTGATACGGCCGCCGAAATAAGGAAAATCAGGACGGTTTTTGAAATAGCGGAGGCAAGAAAGGAAGGAAGGCTGCTTGAGGCTGAAAAAGGCCTTGACTGGACCGTTGTGGTGGACAATAACATGAATCTTGAGCCTTCGCCGCTTCACCGGATTATAAAAATCATTCCTTTCGGGAGTTTTGACGAGGTCATCGGACAGCTCGGACGTATGCGCGGATATATCCAGACGGTCGGACTCGCCGTCTCACCCGGAGAGCGGAAAGAAATTGTCGCAAAGCTTGAAAAAAGCGGGGCATTGCGCATTGTTGAAATGGGAAGCATGGCTGGCGGCAATATTGACGACCCCCATGACGGGAGTTATGATCTACCGCAGCTTATGAACCTTGTATTCACGCGGGTACCCCTTCCCGAGGGGCTTGAGCCCGGCGATATCCTGACCGGCGAAGAAAGAACCGACATAATCAATTCCAGATTTAAGGACCTGCTGAAAACGGCGGATGGTTCTGTCTATTATTCAAAAATACTTAAAGGCCGTAAAATTGAAACGATCGGCGACATAGGGAAAATCCCCGTTCTCACCCGTAAAAAAATGGAGGAAAACACGCCCCCGCGCGGCTTCGGGCTTTACACAGGGGAACTGAAAAATGGCGGTTTTCCCGGCGCCATAACCGGCGGCTATGTGGCCAGGTCGGGCGGCTCCAGCGGTACGCCCAAGTTCTCAGTTTACGATGGAAGGGACTGGGAAGAGATGATAAGCCACGCTGTGGGGATTTTAAGGGCCTGCGGTTTGAAGCAGGGAGACCGTCTGGCTAATTGTTTCATGGCTGGCGATTTATACGGCGGGTTTGTTTCGTTTGACCATATAAACTGCCGGATCGGGGCGACCACTTTCGCCTTTGCGGGAGAGGTCCGGCCCGCGATGTTTGCCGACGTCTGGAAAAAATTTTCCATAAACGCGCTTGAGGGCGTTCCCTCCTCCATGATGCCGATGCTGAGAAAAGCCAAAGAGCTGGAACCGGCTTTAACCCTGGAAACGGTGATTTCCGCGGGTTCCCCGCTGAGCGAAACCGACCGCCGCTGGCTTAAGTCAACGCTGAAAGTTAAAAGGGTTTCCTCCGTTATAGGCGCCAATGACGGGGGGCAGATAGCCTACCAGTGCGCGGAGCTTTCCGGAGCGTTTCATCATACGGCGGACGATTTTAATTACATTGAAATAACCGACGAAAAAGGCCGCGGGGTTCCGGACGGGACTCACGGGAGGATACTGATAACAAGCCTGCTGAAATTCGCGTTTCCGCTGATACGATACGACATTGGCGATCTCGGCAGGATCGTCCCCGGCAGCTGCGCCTGCGGCAGGACTGCGCGGGTGCTTGAATTCCTGGGGAAATCGGGAGACGAGGTTGTAATCGGCTGCCTGAACCTGAAATACAGGGAGATCAGGAGCGCGTTAAAGAAATTTTCTTTTACGGAACTGCAGGTGGCCGCTAAAAATTCCGTTAACGGAGAGATCCTCGCCCTGCGCCTGGAGACCCCCGACTTCTCCTCTAAAACGCTGAAATGCGGCGTTTACAACGGCGTTCTTGAGGGTATGCCGGCGGTTAAGCGCAGGCTTGAATCCGGGGACATTTACAAACTGGAAGTCGAGCTTCACAAGCCCGGCAGCCTGCCGAGAACCATAACTAGCCGCAAGGTGAAAAATGTCATTGATGAACGAAAATAAAAAAATCTCCGTTGTTTTGCAAAACCCGGACTTTTTCCGTATGTGGCTGGGGCAGATGCTCGGCCAGGGGGGCTTGAGGATGTTCCAGATAGCCGCTCTCTGGCTGCTGGTCAGTTCCAGCGGCGGAACTTCGGGGAAGAAGGCGGGGCTTTTTATGGTAATGGCCGCCATTCCGTCCCTGTTGCTGGTAAAACTTATCGGGAGAACGGTGGACAAAACCGCCGCCAGGAAAATATTGATTGCCGGCGACGCTTTTGCCTGCGTATTTCTGTTTGCCGCCGCGAGCCTGCCAGGGAGCCCGGCGCCGGGTTTTGCGGGAATGGCGGTAATCGGGTTTTTTGTCGCCGCGGCCGAGGCGTTTCTGGATCCCACCTTCAATAAAGCCGTAAAAGAGGTGGTTGACGAAAACGAGGTGGAAGAAGCCGTGGCTTTTCAGGCCTCAACCCAGTCCCTTGCCAATTTCGGCGGGGCTGCAGCGGGGGCGGTACTTATTGATGTGATAGGAACAGCCAATATTTTTTTACTCTGCGCTTTCTGTTATTTAACAGCGGGCGTGTTCAACTATTTCATAAAGTTCAAGCCGCGGTACGCAAGCGCGGACCCGCCGCAATTGGAAGGAATTTCAGGCTGGAAAATATTGGACGGGCAGCCGCTGCTGAAAAGAGTTTTGATAGGCTTCGGCCTGGTAAATTTCTTCATTACGCCGACGCTTATTGTGATCCCTCTTTACACCAGCAAAACTCTCCACGCCACCGCTTCGGCGCTGGGGCAGCTTGAGGCAACTTTGTGGATAGGACTCATTGCCGGGACATTCTTTTCAAGCAAACTGCAATTCACCAGGAATGTGGTAAAACTGGGGGCGTTCTGCATTTTCGCCTCGGGCGTTTCCCTTGCAGTTCCCGGCCTGTTCGTGGACCGGTATGTCTATACCCTGGCGCTTTTTCTGATAGGTCTTTCCATAGGGGTGAACAATGTCAAGTTCATTACCCTTTTCCAGGAAACGGTTGAGCCCGCCGTAAAGGGAAGGTTCTTCGCGCTCATGCAGGCGATGATAGGCTTCACTTTCCCCGTAGCGTACTTTATCTTCGGCTTCCTGTCCGATTTTGTCCCGCCGCCAGGCATCTGCCTGCTGCAGGGGGCCGGCGTATTGGCGCTTTCGGTTTATTTTTACAAACTGTCCCGGAAAGAGGAGGCCGCGAAATGACCGGCCCCGGACAGATAAAATACAGGCTGGCGATGAAGGAAGATATCCCCGCGCTGCTGAAACTTTTCCGGTTGGCGGCGGAGCAGGCCAACGGATCCCCCGCGCCGCAGGATACCGGAAAAATTCTTGCGGAGATGCAATCGGAAAATTCCATTCTGTTCGCGGCCGAAAAGGGGAAGGACATTGTCGCGGTCATCTTTGTCCTGTCGGACCACAATCACGGCCTGTGCAAAATCTATCGCATGTACGCGGACGCTGTGCTGGAAGGCGCGCAGGAAATATTGAAAGGACTCCTTTTTTTCACGGTAGAGCGCTTTAAAAATTCCGCCTTCAGGCCCGATGTCCTCTACACCACCACCCGGACCCTTACCCCTAGGCAGCAGGAATTTACCCTTGAGCTGGGTTTTAAGCTCCTGGGGATTTTCCCTGTCCCCGGCCAGTCCCCGGGAGGCTTAAACGGCCTTACCGCCTGCTACTTTAACAACGCCCTGACCGTGAAGCGGTATACGGATTTTTCGCTTCATCCCGCCATAGCGCCTTTTTACGAGATTGCCAGGAAGGAATGCGGGCTTGGGGAATTGCCGATTGCCCCGCCTGCGGCGCCCGAGGGGGACTGGGGCGCGAAAGCCCTGCCGGTCCTTGAAGCCCTGCAGGCGCCGGATTTTGTCGCCAGAAGGTTTGATATGCTGAAAGAAAGGAAATTTATACCGGTAAATTTTTATCCCTTTCAAAAGCCGAACATTCTAATTACCAGCCCGGACCAGGGCGTAGAGATATTCGTCAAAGCGGTGCAGGAACCGCGTTTCGCCGCCATAGTGGCGGAAAAACTAGATGTCGCGGTTGATCCCACCCTGCTGTATAAAGGAGTGGCCCGGATACTGAGGGGCCTGAACATTTCCTATATAGAAATCATTAATGACGCGGCGGACGCGGCGGGAATAGAATGCATACTGAACGCCGGCTATCTTCCATGCGCCTATTTTCCGTGTCTCAAAAGGCAGGGAAACGCAAGAAGGGATTTCGTCGTTTTTTCCCAATCAGAAAACCTTTTCCAGCCTT
>CAZYFL010000147.1:0-6091 GCA_964646805.1 uncultured Elusimicrobiaceae bacterium
GAAACGGCACAAAATAAATTCAAAAGAAGTGTATACTCTATAAGCGGAATGTAGGATGCACGGCTCAAAAATCCCAATAACATTTTCGGTAAAGATTATTTTGAGGAGCAACTGGCGCGTATCCGCGACATCCGCAGCAGCGAGCGCCGATTCTACCAGAAAATCACCGATATATACGCACAGTGCAGTGCCGACTATGATCCAAATGAGGAAATTACAAAGCAATTCTTTGCTACCGTGCAAAATAAGCTTCACTGGGCGATAACCGGCCAAACAGCGGCGGAAATTATTCATGACAGGGCGAACAGCGAAAAACCAAATATGGGGCTGACGAATTGGAAAAATTCACCCAAGGGATCCATTCGTAAAACTGACGTCGGTGTTGCCAAGAATTATCTGAATGAAAAAGAACTTGATGGGTTGAACAGAATTGTAACGATGTATCTTGACTACGCGGAAATGCAGGCCAAAGATGGCGTTGTGATGTATATGAAGCATTGGGTGGAGAAACTGGATGCGTTTTTGCAATTTAATAAAAAAGAGGTATTGCAGGATAACGGCAGGATTAGCAATGAAATCGCAGTGGCATTGGCCGAAAGCGAATATGAAAAGTACCGGGTCAATAAAGACCGCATGCTTGAATCAGACTTCGACCGTGAAGTTGGAAAACTATTAGATTCTGAAAAGAAAAAGGGGAATTCCCAGCATAGTTCGGACTAAGAGTCGGGATGTGTGAACGGAATGAAAATACTTTACGTCACAGACTTGCACGGCAATCTGGCAAAGTACCGGCAGGTTCTGAAAATCGCCAAGAAAAACAAGGTCAAAGCCGTGGTAAACGGCGGGGATATGCTTTGCTTGGAAGATGATCTCCATGAAAGCCAACGGGAATTTATCGAAGGATTCTTGGATGGCTACTTTGCCGAGCATGAGAAGGCTGGTATCTATCATCTGGGATATCTGGGGAATGATGACCTGAAAATTCATGACACCTGTTTTGACAAAGTGTGCGCCAAGTATCCACACGCAGTGAATCTGGCTCAAAAGAGGCTTCCATTGGGACCTTACGAGTTTATCGGGATGAACTGGGTTGTAGATTACCCGTTCCAATTGAAGGATAGGTGCCGGAAAGATACCAAGGATTATGTTTTCCAGTCGCAGTTCGGCCGAGGCCTGCTCTCTACGGAAAAAGGCTTTGAGGAACTTCCGGACTGGTTTGCCGTTGCGTCAACATTACCGACAATTGAAGAAGAGCTAAAGTCGCTGCCCAAGGCTAAAAATCCAAGCAAAACCATATATGTAATTCATATGCCGCCTGCCCGCATAGAGCTGGATGTCTGCCAGGATGGCCGGGAAGTCGGTTCTCATGCCGTTTATAGATTCATAGAGAAAACACAGCCCCTCTTGAGTCTGCATGGCCATATTCACGAATCTCCATCGCGAAGCGGAATATGGAACGCCACAATAGGAAAAACCGTTTGCGTTCAGCCAGGACAGATGAAGTCAGACTGTCTGAGCTACGTAACTATCGACTTAAATAGCATGAAGATGGAAAGATTTGAGGAGCCGCTGGCAAAGAGGTAATCTTATAAATGAAACTAATTTCCAATGCAATCTAGTCTGGCGAGGTAGAATCCATGGTTAGAGCGAAAACAGAGTCCATAAAAACATTCAAACGCCATTACGCACTGATAATCTCCGAACGGCAGGCCGAACTCATATCCCACGCCACAGAGCTTTATGCAAGATTCGGCACCGGCCACTTTTTTGTTTTGGAAAAGTTCTTCTGGACGGATTTGAAGCGTGCCCGGCCACATTTCGAGAAATTACAGCTGATCAAGAACGGTTCTCTTGATGTCCTCCCGGGTATCTATGCGGCCGAAGATAATTACAGGGCTCTCTATGACCTGCATCAGGTGATCCGACATCGCCTGATCCATGTTCAGGACCCAAAAGCAAAGTCATGGACAGTGAATCACAATACGCCTCTGCGCGCCAGTATCAGAGAGAGCCTTGCGCGGTTTGAAAAAATCGTTGTCAAAGGGGACTTAAAAAATGCTGCCACCTATGCAACCAAGAAGAAGCCAAGCGATTGCCGCTATGTCTTGGAAATTTCTGAGCGGCAGGCCCAACTTATTTCCGACGCCGTTGAGCTTAATGCCCGACTGGGCATGGGCCAATTTGAAGAGCTGACTTGCTTCTTCTGGTCAAAGGGCGGAAGCTTGGAAAAGGCCCGGCCACATATTGACAGCTTGCGTCTGATCAAGAACGGCTCGCTTAATTCCTCTCCTGGCATCTGTTCCAAATCGGTGGACGATGACTACCGTGTTCTTTATGACTTGCATCAAGTTATTCGGCATCGCCTGGCTTGGGATCGCGATCCAAAAGCTACGGTATGTAAGGATGTGCGTTATGACACGCCAAGGCAGCTCAGCAAGGATGAGCATCTTGCTATTATTTCGGCGGTTGCTGTGAAACCAACCCGCGCCAAATCTAATGCGTAGAAAAAATGCCGCAAGAAAAGCTGTGAGACGGGACATCGATTCAAATGGCAAAAACTTTCTTTACAAGCGACACACACTTTAACCACTTCAACATTATCAAATATTGTTCCCGCCCATTCTCCTCTACAGAGGAGATGAATCGTGAGATGATTTTGCGGTGGAATGCCGTTGTGGCTCCGGACGACACAGTCTATCACTTGGGAGATTTCGCTATGGGAAAGGCTTCCGAATGGCCGACAATTCTTCGCCAGCTTAACGGCACACGGAAGATACTCTTACTTGGCAGCCACGACAGGAGCCCTCGCCAGATGCTTGAGGGCGGTTTTACTGAGGCGCATGAGAAGCTCGAATGGGACGGTTGGCTGCTCCAACACAAACCGATAAAGACGCAACAAAAACTTTTATGCGGACATATCCATGAAAAATGGCTCCGGCTTGGCTGGGCAATCAATGTCGGAGTGGACGTATGGGATTTTACTCCGAGAACCATAGAGGAACTGACTCAAGCCATACAGTCGCCGCCGCATTATAAATGTTCACATTGCGGCGCTATGCTTAAGTATTTGGAGGACAACAGTTCACACCACGGAGGAAAATGCGTCCCCATGGAACCTGACAAACCTGTAATAGATTCAAAAGATATTTTTGCCAAAGCGCGCCTGGATGCCTTAGCCGATGTTTTTGCTGAAGGAATTATCCATCTCGGCCAAAATGGACTTTTGCCACTTAAAGATACTCCGGCTTTAGTCCCGCCAGCGCCTTCGCAGAATAGTAGTATCCCCAATGAGAAACGAGAAAAAGACGCTGGCAAATCCACCATTAGGAGCAAGCCATCTACCCGGCTCAGTAAGAAAGAATTGGAGACCATGACTGAGGAAGCCACAGTTGATTGCAACAACGAATCAGAACAAGTTGGCGGCTGGTTTAACATGATCGAGGAGCATCTCAAGGTGCCTTTTGAGACCCGACTCCTGGGAATATGCGTAACAGTGGAACGCGTTGATATGAATCGGAACGATGAGATCGTGGCTGTCTGCCGCAGGGACAAACACCGGCAGACCATCCCGATTCTCGACCTGCCTCTTCCTGTGCCGCCCCCGGCAGGCGTGGAATGGATTGAAGCCTACCGCAGATGGGTACGCTGAGGCAACTATTCGGAAATTCCGAAGAGTTCAAATAGGCGGCTCATGACCGGTTAAGGGGATTATTGTGGGACAATTATTGAACTTCAATAATCCCGGCCCTTGACAAAGTGCTTTTGTCACACAAATCTATACTTTTGTGTGACAAAATGGCATCATTGGAAACGATCCTCTTGAATCTTGTAAGAAAAACGTATACACTTTTCTTACATCTATGGATGCAATACAAACCAAAGTCTTAGCTCAAATGCGACGCGACGCCCTGAAAGTCCACATCAGCAAGGATTTTCTTGATCTGGGCAGCCGGGCCTCCGTCGACTTAGCTCTCTTCCGGCTGGTTAAGAGTAAAGCCATCCAGCGGATTGGCCGGGGACTCTATTATATCCCCCGGAGGAATACTCGGCTAGGGATCGACCTGTCTCCAGACATGGATGAGGTTGCCCAGGCACTTGCGCGAAGAACCGGCAGTCGCATTGTGCCCTCCGGGGCGGTGGCTGCAAATTTACTTGGGCTATCAACTCAGGTCCCTGCAAAGCCGGTATATATGACTGACGGGAGAACACGTAGCGTGCGTGTAGGCAATACCATAATTATCTTAAAGCACACACCGCCCAAGGACCTTCCGCTGGGCAGTCCAATGAGCGCCATGGTATTCCAAGCCCTGCGCTACCTCGGCCATAAAGCCGTTGGCTTAGAGACAATCGCACGGTTGCGCAACAAGCTTTCACCAACAGAGCGTCAGCGGCTGCTCAAGGACACCCATCATATCACCGACTGGGTGGCCACGGCGGTGCGAAAGGTCTGTAAGAGCGCGGGAACTCCCAGGAAGGCTCAACATGGATGATATAGCTCGTCTTCCCGCACATGACCGCGCCGAACTGTTCAGCACAGCATCCACCAAGCGTGGAGACATGCGCCCCTCTCTGGTTGAGAAGGATTTTTGGGTCTGCTGGACTCTTCAGCGCATCTTCACGCTGGAGGCGCCGCCGGCGGGTCTTGTTTTCAAAGGAGGCACCAGTCTCTCCAAGGTTTTCTAGGCCATTGACCGTTTTTCTGAAGACGTTGACCTCTCTTTTGATAGAAGCGCGTTCGGGTTTGGCGGAGATAATGATCCGGCAAAGGCCCCCAGCAAGAAACAGACAGCTAAACGCCTTGAAAAGCTGTCGGCCACATGCCGGGAAATGATACGAACCACCTTCCTCCCGCAACTTGAGGCATCCTTTAGCAAAGCGCTTGGTACGACACCATCCGGAAAGACTTGGCGGGTTGAGTTAGACCCTGATGATCCCGACAAACAGACTCTGACGTTCCATTACCCTGCTGGAATTGCCCATGGCGAAAATGCACAAGCCCGGTATTTAAGGCCTGTTGTCCGCCTGGAACTAGGAGCCAGGGGCGAGCAATGGCCGGCCGAATGGGCAGTTATTACGTCTTACGCGGCGCAGGCCATCCCTACGCCCTTCAAAAATCCATCCTGCAAGGTAAAGGTATTAGCTGTGGGCCGCACATTTTGGGAGAAGGCGACTATCCTGCACATGTTATATCATCTTCCTTCGGAGAAACGGCTTCCCGATCGCCACTCCCGGCATTATTACGACCTGGTGAAGCTCTATGGCAAAGAGTTCGGCAAGAAAGCCAGCGCTGACCGGGCTCTCTTAAAGGACGTTGTTAAACATAAATCCGTCTTCTTCTCTTCGGCTGCCGCGAGATACGACTTGGCGGTCCCTAGCACACTGAAACTTGTGCCGCCACAGAGCCGGAACAAGGAATTAGAGGACGACTACGCAAAGATGCGGGAAATGATTTTCGGCCAAGCGCTAGGGTGGGATGATATCATCCAAGAGTTAAAGCGGCTTGAAGACGAAATAAACAGGCTGTGAGCTACGGGTCCTCGGATACGCGATTTACCCAGCCACGTCGTTTTTTGCCATAAAAACATATGCTTTTTTGTGGCAAAAAATGAGCCGATAGCTCAAAAGCTGTGGGCAGTGGGGCAAAGGCGCGTCGGCGTCGTGGTCAGGAAATAATTTCGAACTGCCTCTATTTCCCGGAGGAGGTTTGCAGACTGTAAAGCGTACCCCCTGTTTGCGTAAAAGTGCCGCTGGAGGCCGTAATGCCGCCGGTAAGCGTAATTGTGCCGGCATTTATCCCATAAGTTACAAGCAGCCCCTGCCCTCCCAGAACACTGGCGGAGGAAGTGAATATAGCCGTAACTGGGAAGAAATCATGCCCCATCCCGTCCATAATGGCCCGCGCCGGCATTACACCAAGGCACAGGAGCAGAACCCCCAGGGAACACGTTTTATTCAGTATATTCATAAACCTCCTTAACACTTAACCTGAAAACTTGGCTCATGACGGGATAGTATGGGTAGATTCCTTCCCCCCTTGCAGGGGAAGGCGCGATTCCTGAGGAATTCAGAAAAAAAATCTTTTTTGGAATTT
>CAZYFL010000148.1:0-6035 GCA_964646805.1 uncultured Elusimicrobiaceae bacterium
GCATGAAGCTCGTTGGGAAATTGAGGCATTTTACGCTCTCACCCGGTATGTCTAAGCCTGGGTACATGTACAGGAATTGATTAGCCCCTGTTATAAATTCCTTCTCCAGAGAGGTGTAAGCCTGCGGGTATGGCCGGTCGCGCCACGTTCCCATAAAAGGGAAAACTATCACGAACACGCCTTTCCGGTAGAAAGCGTCAAGCCAAGACGCCATTTTGGGCAAATTTGGAGGAAAGGCAACCATGCACACGACCACGGGAAATCCGTTGCTGCGTAACATATCTGTTTTTTCAACAAACCCTTTCAGAGAGCGTTCCTGTTCCGGATGGTAACTGGCAGTCAGAGAAATGCGGCCGGGTTTTAATTTCCCGATAATTTTCTTCGGATCCCATGAAAGGTTTGTAACTACGGAAAGGGAATTCTCGCGGGAAAGGGCTGAGAGAATTCCAATTATGTTGGGGGAAATAAAAGGCTCGCCGCCTATTAACTCTATAATCGCCGATCCGTACATCCGGTTAAAGCGTTCCACGCAGCGGGCATATTCCTCAACGCTGCGCGCCGGGTGGGCAGAATTCTGGGGGTGGGATTGCCAGCAGTAGCTGCACTTGTAATTGCAGGCGGGGTGTATAAACAAGAGAGCGTGCATGAGCCTTTCCGGGCGCATCCCCTCAGGGGGGGGGATATCCTCCGTATTGAGTGCGTCCGGCGGGGCAGGACGTATGAAGAGAATTCTTTTTCGCAGAGCGATATCCCTTAACAGGTCTTCAGTAGCGAGACGAAGTTTATTAAGGACGATTATGGGGAAGAAAGACCAGGGTGCAACCCTCTTTATAAATCCTCTGGCTGAATAACAACCGTTTATAACAAGGAAACATATATAAACCGGTACCCTCGCCGCCCGGTTGAGCGCTTCGGAAAATGATTCAATTTCGGCCAGGCGGGCCGCCATGTAAGAGGGGCTGAAAAGACGCCTCAGCCGGAACTGCGGTTTAATTTCCGCCATAAGAAGCCTCGGAGCCGGGTATATTTTCCACCGGGCCATTAAAAATCTGCCGGCCTGAATCCAGCAGAAGAGCTTCATCGGCCAGTTCCTTTACTATAGCCATATTATGCGTGGCGAACACTATGGCCGCCCCTCCCGCTTTCGCGCATTTCAGTTTATCCATGGATTTTTGGCGGAAGAGCGCGTCTCCCATGCCGAGAGCTTCATCTATTAAAAAAACTTTTGCGCCTGAATTCATGGCCGCTATGAAGGGCAGGCGTATGCGCATGCCGGATGAAAGATCCCCTATGCGGCCGTGGCGGAATTCTCCCAACCCTGATTCTTCTATAAGAAGGGAGGCGCTTTTGTGTACAGAGTCATTCAATTCAAAAAAGACGGCGCAAAGCCTGGCATTGTCTTCTACGCTGAGACGGTCCTGAAGTATAGAGGAAAAGCCAAGCAGGCAGGCCTTTTTCCCGGCCAGAAACACGCTACCCGAGGTCGGACGGAGTATCCCGGAGAGAACCCTGAGCAAAGTGGTTTTCCCTGAGCCGTTTGGCCCGCAAAGCGCTAAAGCCTTTCCGGGAGCCAGGACGAAAGAAATGTTTTCAAGGGCCGTGAAAGGGCGTCGGGGGGTGTGGCCGCTTAAAAACTTTACGAGCATTGAAAAGACGTCGGAACGCGAGGTTTCCAGACGAAAGATCTTGCCTATCCCTCCGGCGGTTATAGCGTTCACAGCGCGTCTCCTATTTTTGAGCGGGCAAGGCGAAGCGCGGTAAACCCCGTAATAAGCGAGAGCGCAACCCAAAACGCCAGACACAACAGAGTCCCATTAGACGGCGGATTCCCGTAAAGAATAAGACGGAGGCTTTCTATTACGGCGGTGAGCGGGTTAAACTCAAGAAGGCGGCGCCTGCTCTCGTCCACTACGGAAAGAGGATAAAAAACAGGCGTCAGAAAAAAACCGGTCATCAGCGCTATGCTCCATATGCGTTCAATATCAAAATAAAACACGGACAGCCAGGCCAGAAGCATACCTGTCCCGGCAACCAGGCAAAGGTAAAGAATATCCAGCGGGATCAGCCAAAACCACGAAAAAGAGAGAGAGGCTCCGGAAAACAGGACAAGCGTTCCCAGGGCGGCAAGCTCAAGCAGATGGGAAAAATAGACGCTTAGCAACGAGGACAAAACCACGATCTCAGGTTTTATGGGGTAATTTCTTATTATTGGGGACCGGCGCTGTAGACTTGTAAGCGCGCAATTAGTGGCTGAGGCGAAAAAATTCCATTCCACTATGCCTATGACAAGGAACAGGGCGTAGCCGCTTTGGCGCGACCCTATCCAATGCTCAAAAACCGCGTACATGGCGATAAAAAGCAAAGCCGGGTGGAGCATGGTCCAAAGAAACCCAAGGAAGGTGCTTTGCTGGCGCAACCGCCATTCCACAGCGGCTAGGGCGAGGAGTTTTCTTACGTCGGGTCTGGTCATTATTCTCAATTATACTTTAACTGCGCAACGCAGGAAACAGCGGGCGCACGCGCGGCGCCCGGCTCTCGCGTGCGCGCGGCGCGCGTTGGCATCCGTCCAGAAGTTGTGAAAAGGGGTCTCCACCCGGCCAAGCGTAATATCTTTATGGAAAGGGCAAAGATAAAACCGCCCTTCGGGGGACAGCATTGCGAAAGAGCGTCCGGCGCCGCAGGAGCCTGCCGGCCCGGCTTTGCCGGAGAGGAGAAAATCCAGCGCCAGTTTTAATTGCAGTTCTTCACCGGCGGAGTAAAGCCCGCGGGCCCGCGGCTCTTCTCTTATTTCTGCCAGGACCCGGCGGAGGCTCCGTGCAAGGACGGCCTTTTCTCCCGCGCCCTGTTCAATGCCGCGTGTGTTGGGATTTTGCACCAGAAATTGGACGCCCAGAGGCGCGCCCAGCCTGTAAAGCGCCGCCTGCCAGGCCGCGTAAAAATGGGCGGCGTTAAGGGATGAAACGGTGAATGTAAAGCCGGAGGAAATTCCCGGGCAGGCTTTTTTTAGCCGCCGGTGGGCCGCCTCAAGCCGGCCAAAAGCTCCGGCGCGGCCGCGGATGCGGTTGTGAACGCGGGGGGGGCCGTCCAGGGAAGAACCGATGTGGATGCGTCCCAGGTTTTCGGGAGGAAGTTTTTTAAGGAACCGTTCAAGCCGCCAGGGTTCGTAAAGAGAGGTAAGTATGACTATTTTCGCGTCAGGGAAGGCGCCGGCAGCCGCCAGCGCCGTATCCTCAAAGCGCGGATGGAGCGTCGGTTCCCCTCCCGAAATTGAAATAAGCCGCAGATCTTTTAGCGAGCGCGATCTAAAAAGTTTTTTCAACGCGGAAAGTTCCAAGTCTGCGGAGCCGGCCAGGCGGTGATCGCAGGGCGCGCAATTGAGCGGGCAGGCGTGGGTCAGTTCAAGATGGAGTTCAATTGGTTTCATTGCGAAGCGCCTTCTCATAAAGCGAGGCTATCGATTTAATCACTCCTCCGAATGAGTATTGGCTCCGGACCAGTTCAGCCGCGTTAGCCGCCAGGTTTTCACGCAGCCCCGGCTTGGAGAGGAGGCGGCAGGTCTGCCGCGCAAAATCCGCGTCTCCGGAAGCGGCCAGCAGATGCCGGCCGGGCTCGGCGCCTTCCACTCCGGCCGCGGCCTCCCTGGACGCGATCACCGGCAACCCGGCGGCGAATGCCTCCAGTATCTTGCCTTTGGTGCCGAGGCCGTAGCGTACAGGGGCGGCGAATATTTCCGCGCGCCATAGGAAAGGACGGATGTCCTGAACTGTTCCCGGCACTTTTATATGCTGGCATTCCAGGGCTTTTACCGGCGGTGTGGGACAGGAACCGGCAAGATTCAGGCAGGCGTCCGGGAACCTTGCTTTTACAAGGGGAAGGATGCGGCGCGCCAGCGTAAGCGCGGCATCCTCGTTTGGATAATGCGGGTAATGTCCCAGGAACAAAATCTCCCCCGGCTTTCGGGATAGGGATGCGGAGGAGGTGAAATCTTCAGGGAAGACGGCGTTAGGCGTAGCGGCAGTCAGGTTCGTCTTCAGGTAAGGTTTTATGTCGCGTCCGTCGCTTTTGGTTATGAAGGTGGCCGCGGCAAAACGGCCATAGTGCCTGCGGGCATAGGCCCGCGATTTCAGAAACTCGCCGATCTTGAAAAAGCCCTTGAAACCGGCCGTTTCGCGGAGAAAGGATTTCCACGGATAAAGATAGCTGGAGTCTATCTCGGTGTATATGACCGGCAGGGCTGCCGGCAGGGCTGCTTCGTAGCAGGCCATCTCGGAAAAAAGTATATGGGCGATGTCAGCCCCTGTTTCCCGCGAGGCATCGGAGAGACCGGCGGCTGCCTCAGGGGACCAGTACATGCCCGGCAACGCCGGGAGATGCCTGTTAGTTCTTCCGGCCGGCCTGGGCAGAAGGAAAATCTTCTTAAAAACTTTTCCCTCAAGGCTCATGGCCAGCGCAGTCTGATGCGCTTCCTCCCCCGGATTTGTGAACGCGAAAAGAGAAACCTCATAGTCCGGCGCCAGTCCGCCGGCCAGGGCGGCAACCCACTTCTCGCCGCCGCTCAGGGAGGGGAAGGGGAAGCGGGGCGTTATCAGCAATACTTTGCGCCGCGCGGCCATTAACGCACTCCTTTTATAATGAGGCGCAGGCAGCTGAGAATCTCAGCGACAGCGTTCAGCTTTGAACTGTCCAGGGTCCTGGCTTTCATGATCACAGGGATTTCAGCCACCTTAAAATCGCGTATCAGGCATTTCGCCAGAAGTTCCGCGTCAAGGGTGAAACCTTTATTTTCAAAATCCAGCGTCTTAAGCGCGGAAGTCCTGAAGAGCTTGAAGATCTGCGTGTACGAGGTGACGGTACTGTCGAAACGCAAGCGTAGAAGCAGGTTGGCCGAACTGGTGAGTATCCGCCTGGTAAGACTGATCCCTTCAAAACTCCCCAGGAAAGGAGAGCCGCAAACGCAGTCATAATCCCCGGCTTTTGCCGCCGCCAGCAATTTAGAAATATCTCCAGGCGAAAAAGAAATGTCCGCCTCAAGAAAAACTATGTATCCGCCCCTGCAGGCCGGTATCGCCCTGGCAATGGATTCGGCGAAGGATGATGTCTCCGACGGCCTGAGAAGGCGCACCCCGGGCCGTCGCGCAGCTATTTCCCTGATTATCCCGGGGGTGCCGTCCGTGCTTCCTCCGTCGGAAAAAATCACCTCGCTCTCAAAGCCTGCCGCGTCAAGATGCCTGAAAAGCGTCTCTTCATAAAGCGCCGCGTTCCCGGCCTCGTTGAGGCAGGGGATGATGAGCGAAACCTCCGGAATCCGTTCGTGAGAGGCGGTCATTTAGTGTGGTGTCCCGGCAATAGCTTTATCCCGCGCCCCTGAGGTTTCTTTCCTGGCCATATGTTCCTTAAGATAGAAGCCCGTGTGCGAGCCGCGGACATTGATAACTTCGGCGACCGGGCCGGAATAGATCAGCCGCCCGCCGGCGTCGCCGCCTTCCGGGCCCAGCTCAATAAGCCAGTCCGAGGCCGCTATCACGTCCAGGTTATGCTCTATGACCAGTACGGTATTGCCGGCTTCCGACAGGCGTCGCAGCGCCTTCAGCAGCTTCTCCACGTCGGCGAAATGCAGGCCGGTGGTGGGCTCGTCCAGGATGTAAAGGGTGCGGCCGGTGGCCCGCCGGGCCAGTTGTTCGGCCAGTTTAAGGCGCTGCGCCTCGCCGCCGGAGAGCGTGACGGCGCTCTGGCCCAGTTTCAAATAATCAAGCCCCACCTCGCTCATGGTGGCAAGTATCTTTGAAATGCGCGGGATGCCGGAGAAAAGCGCGCCTGCTTCCTCCACCGGGAGCTGCAGCACGTCGGAGATGCTCCGGCCTTTGAAGCGCACTTCCAGGGTGTCTTCGTTGAATCTGCAGCCGCCGCATTCGTCGCACTTCACGTAGACGTCCGGCAGAAACTGCATCTGTATTTTTATGGCGCCGTCGCCCTGGCAGGCCTCGCAGCGCCCGCCCTTCACGTTGAAGGAGAAGCGCCCCGGCTTGTAGCCGCGC
>CAZYFL010000149.1:0-6031 GCA_964646805.1 uncultured Elusimicrobiaceae bacterium
GCATCTTCATTCTGACTCCTGAATTCTGAATTCTATCTACCTGAGTAGTTACATATTTCCCCTACTTCACCACCATCAGTTTCCCCGTCTTCCTGTTCTTACCGGAAGATACCTCCCAGATATAAGCTCCGCTCGCCACTGTTTCCCCGGCTGAATTCCTGACATCCCATTTCATCTCCGGCGGAACCACGTCCAATTCCCTCACCAAGCCGCCGGTTATCGTATAAATGCGTATTTTTCCGTAGGACGGAAGGCTGGTGAAAGTTATCAGGTCCGTCCAGGAGCCGTAGCGCGCTACATCGCCGGCGTTCGGCCTGAACGGCACTGGATAGGCATAAACGGTGGAGACATCCGTATCCGTCACGCTCATCAGCGCGTAGGATGAGAAATGTTCCACTTTAAGAGAGACCCGCCTGACCGCGCTGTCAATGTTAGCGCCCACTTGTTTCACCCATAACCTGTTCCCTTCGTCCAAACGCCAGACAGCCAAATTCTTAGCCCGCACCGGCGGGTTGCTCCCGTCCACTATGCCGTCGCCGTTGTCGTCCGCGTAGGGAAACGAGATAACGCATGGGGAGGAAGGCTGGACGGCGCTTCCCGCCCCATCAAAAGCCGAAGCGCTTAAAACCTTGAGAGCCGAGGCTGACGCGCCCGGCATGGCGGAGAGTTTGCGATTGGCCGTTTCAACCGTCGGGGAAGCCTGATCAGTGGAAACTATCATAAAGAAATCCGAAGAATAAGAGCCGGACGGAATCGCAATCCTTGTGTTGAAATCGCCTAAAGCCACGACCACGTTGTCCTTCAGGCTGTCCATCTTCGTGATAAAATAACGCGTGGTTTCCCGCAAAAGCGCCAGCCCGTTTATATCGACCATCCCGGACGAATAGCGGATGGCGTAGATGCTTCCTTTTTCCCAGTCAGCAGCGGGAGTAAGCGAAACGGCCGTCTCGTTGGGGATAAGCGCCACACTCACGCTGCGCGTTGAATTGACCGGTTCTCCGAGGTGATTCAGCACCTCGCTGACCTCCAGGCCGGACGACACCGCCCCTGCGGAAACTTCATTGGAAAAAATGAATTTAATGGAATTGCCGGTTTCAGTCCCAAAAAGCGCCCCTTCCGAAACCACGGCGCCGATGGATTCAAAATTAGGAACGCTGAAATAAAGGGCATTTGACGGGATTTGGGAAAGATAACCGGAAAGTATGCTTGAAGTAGAAACGTCCAGCGTGTACAGCGAAGCGGAAGGTTCGCCTACGGTATAACTTACCCTGTAGTCGCCGGTGCTGATCTCAACAAGGCAGGAGGCAGCGCCCACCTGGCGGATATTTTCCCACTGGCCGCACACGGCCTGCGCCATAAGGACTATGAGCAGGGCGGATATGATACACAGGAAATTTTTGGCTTTTAGCCCTGTGGTGGAGGTCATACTAATATGTACCACCAAACAGGGTTGAAGTCAATCAAGAAATTATCAAGATTTAATCAAGATACAAGATAGAACACAATGGACATACAAATAGCGGAGCGAATGGGGCTATGCGGTAACTACTGGTAGCCAGAAGTCAGAATTCAGGAGCCAGAATGAGACCGCCGGCAACGAGAAAGTTTCCGCCATTCTGAATTCTGACTCCTGAATTCTGACTACCTGAGTTACGCTATGCAAATAAATGCGAATTTGAGTGAGTACTCGCATGGAGCGTTATAAAAGGAGCTGTTTTATTTTGGCAATAAGCACGGCGGATTCCACCGGCTTGGTGAGAAAAATCTGTATTCCGTGGGAATAAGCGTCCACCTGGTCGGTTTCGCTTTCCCTGACCGTGTATATTATCAGCGGAATTTTTTTAAATCTTGGATTCTGTTTCAGCGTTTTGGCCAGTTCCAGCCCCGTCATGCCGGGCAGGTTCCAGTCAAGTATCGCCAAGTCCGGCACCACGGCTTCCAACAACCGCAGAGCCTCTTCAGCGCTGAGCGAGGAAACCACCTTATACCCTTCCGGCTCAATCACCCGCCTTATCACCCGGTGGAAATCCTCTTCATCATCCACTATGAGTATCATTTTCATAATTTCAAGCGGGAAGCGCAAAATAAAACCGGCTTCCCTTCCCCTCCGCGCTTTCAACCCATATAATCCCGTCGTGCGCCAAAACGATGCTTTTGGCGATATAGAGCCCCAGCCCCACGCCTTTGGCGCCCTTAACAGGATACCCTGAATTCTTTACCTGCTCAAATTTTCCGAATATCCTGTCCTGGTCCCCCGCGGGAATACCGGCGCCTGTATCCGTCACGCAGACAAGCGCGTAGCTCAATCCTGCGTCGGCGCGGCCGGATAAAGACGCCAGCCGCGAACCGTCTATCGTTTCCATAGAGACCGTTATCCTCCCGCCGGGGCGCGTGTATTTGAGAGCGTTGGAAACCAGGTTTGAAAGCACCTGTTTTATGCGTTCCCCGTCCGCCATCAACGCCGGCGGCGGAACGCCCGTCCGTTCCTCTTTAAGCGCCACGCCGAGCTTGTCCGCTTTGAGCGAGAAAAGCCGTATGGTCTGGGAAATAAGCTCCGCCATTTCCAGTTTTGTTTTTTTCACGTCAAAAGAGCCGCGCTCTATCTTCGCCGTGTCCAACAGATCGTTGATGAAATTATAAAGCCTCCTTGTGTTCTGCCTTACATAGGCGACATCTCCCAGCCATTTATCCAGCGACGCCTTCATTGCGGCATCGGCTTTATCATGAGCCCGGATAAACTCAACAATCAGAAGATCCGCGTAGGATTCCACGGCGCTCAGCGGGGATTTGAGTTCATGGGTGACTGAGGCGACAAAATCCCTTTTCATCCCGTCAAGCTCGCGCAGTCTGGCTACCATGGCGTTGAATTCTTTCTTGAGCGTCTCCATTTCGTCGCCGGAGCCGGCCGTGGAAGATGTTTTAACTTCCACGCGGAAATCCCCTTTCCCGACCTCGCGCGCGGCCCTGGACAGGGCGAGTATCGGGGAAGCCACGCTTAGGGCGAAGTAATATGCCGCAGCCATGCCGAACAGGAAAACCAGCAGGGAAACCTTCAGTATTTCCGTGAAGATCCGGTCAAGCCCGTCTTTTATTTCAGCCATGGCCGCTTTTTTTGAAAAAACCGTACGGATCAGGTACTTGCGCCCGCCGATCGTTATTTCCCTGGATACGGTCTCATCGTCCGGCCCGTTGAATTCCTGCGGGACCGTAACCCTGATGCGCGCCAGTTCCTTGTCCGTGTGAGAAAGATACTTCTCCCCGTCAAAAACATAGGCTGCGGCCAGGGCGGAATCCTTCTTAAGTTTGAAAGTGTAATTTATCAACGAAAAATCGTCGCCGCTCAGCAGGCTTTCCTCCGCCACCCGCGCCAGCGACTCGGCTATAGTCGCGTGCCTTAGACGCTCCTGCGCGTAAATAACCCGCCGCTGTGAAAAATAAAGGATGCCGCCGAAAAGCGCCAGCACCAATACCACCAGCGCGGACATTATCAGGCCTATTTTTATCTTTAACGGCATCAGCTTACCCTGAACCCTTCTCCCCGCACATTTTCTATCCGGGCGCCAAGCGAGCCCAGCTTTTTCCGCAAGTCGGTGATATGCTGCAGAAGAGAGTGTTTTACTTCCGCCGGGAACAGCCGGTCAGGCCACAGTTTATCTTTGAAATCCATGTAAGTGACA
This sequence comes from uncultured Elusimicrobiaceae bacterium, assembly GCA_964646805.1. GTDB lineage: Bacteria > Elusimicrobiota > Elusimicrobia > Elusimicrobiales > UBA9959 > UBA9959. The sequence goes on from CAZYFL010000149.1 coordinate 3,678, forward strand.
AGCGCGCCTTTGCGCGAAACCAGAAGGCTTAATATCCTGAACTCATTCTTTGTCAGCTCCACTTCCCCGGCGGAGAATCCCTCTTCCCTCACAAAACATCTCCTAGCCGCGGTATCCACGGTTATCGCTCCGTCCTCAAGGGAGATCTTCTTTTTGATTTTCTTTACTCCGGCGCCGGCGAACCTGACCAGCGCCTTCACCTGTTCCGCCAGCACTCTGAACCGCCACTCGCCGGAAACGACGTCGTTCGCCCCGCTGTTTAAAATAGCTACCACCTCGCGGGGCGCCAAAGCGCCCGCGCTCATGGCTATTATCACTTTTTGCCGCCCGAGCCTCCTGAGGTGGGCAACCGCCTCTTCGACGGTTTTAAATCCCGTCAGTTCCGGCAGACCGGCTATATCCAGAAGGATGGCGTCGAATCCGGCTTTTAGCGCGTCCCTGAATTCACCCGAATCGCAGACGCATTCAAAATCCACCGAGGAACTCTTAAAGGCGGCGGCGCAAAATCCGGCGGCCCCGGCGTTCCGAGTGACCATTACGGCTTTTATGTTTTCCATTGAATTTAAGGCTCTGTGGCTGAGGTTTATCGTATCTTATTTAACCATTTTTTTCTAGACCCCCTCTGCGGTAAATATATATAATCTGAGTTGACCGTCCCAATCAAAGAGACAAGCCCTTAGGAGAATCGCTTGACTGCACCGGCGCAACACGCGGAAACGCAGCTTTCCCTCCCTTATTCGCCTGAAACGGCGTCGTGTCTGCGCGACATTGACCGGCCGTTCTCCCTAGCCCGTAGCGGCGGCAGCCTGATTCTTACGCCCGGCCTTTCTTCTTCAGACGCCGTTATCCCCGCCTGCCGCCCGGAAAACCTCGGCGATCCCGGTTTTTGCAAAGCCCACAAGCTGAAATACGCTTATGTAGGCGGCTCCATGGCGAACGGCATAAGCTCCACGCAGTTCACGGAGGCTTTGGGCCGCGCCGGGATGCTGGGCTTCTACGGAGCAGCGGGCCAGACGCCGGAGGAAGTGGGAAAAGCCATTGACCGCGTACAGTTCCTGCCTGCCGGCAGGCAGGCGGCCCTTCCCTTTAACTGCGGCTTCAACCTCATCCACAGCCCGTCCGACTCCGCGCTTGAAACGGCGCTTGCGGACTTATATCTGCGCCGGGGCGTACGGCTCATAGAAGCTTCCGCATTTATAAACCTTACGCTGCCGCTCATCCGTTTCCGCACGGCCGGCATCCGCCGGAACGCCGCCGGAGAAATAGAAACGCCTAACCGCGTAATAGGCAAGGTTTCCCGGACGGAAGTAGCCACCCGTTTTTTCTCCCCCCCCGACGACAAGTTTTTAAGGGAGCTGGTAGCGCGCGGCGAACTTACCCATGAACAGGCCGGACTCGCCTCTAATATCCCGGTGGCCGAAGACGTGACCGCCGAGGGAGATTCCGGCGGGCATACGGACAACCGGCCGCTTGTAAACCTGCTGCCCGCAATGATAGCGCTGCGGGACAGAACGCAAGAGCGTTATCCTAAAGCGCTGCGGGTGGGCGCCGGGGGCGGCATAGCCACTCCCGAGGCCGCCGCCGCCGCATTCATAATGGGCGCGGCCTATATCGTTACCGGTTCGGTAAACCAGGCCTGCCTGGAATCCGGCGCTTCCGGCGTTGTTAAAAAGCTCCTGGCAGAAGCCGGACAGGCCGACGTGGCGATGGCAGCGGCTGCGGACATGTTTGAACTGGGCGTAAAAGTCCAGGTTTTGAAGCGCGGCGTCATGTTTGCCATGCGTGCCAACAAGCTTTACGATTATTACCGCGCCTATGGCAGTTTTGAAGAAATACCCGCCGAAACGCGCGCCGTCCTGGAAAAGGATTATTTCCGCGCCCCATTCGGCGAGATCTGGCGCGGTACGCGCGAATATTTCATGCGCAAAGATCCCGCACAGGCGGAACGCGCGGATAGGGATACTAAACATAAAATGGCCCTGGTATTCCGTTGGTACCTGAGTCGCTCCTCCCGCTGGCCGCTGGCCGGCGACGAATCCCGCAAACTGGATTACCAGATCTGGTGCGGCCCCGCGATGGGAGCTTTCAACGAATGGGCAAAAGGCTCTTTCCTGGAGCGGCCGGAAGCCCGCGATACGGTCACGATTGCTCACAATTTACTCGCCGGCGCGGCGGCGCTTACCCGTCTGCACGCGCTGCGCTGCCAGGGAATAGCCGTAGATTCCAGGCTGGCGCGCCAGGAGCCGCAAACGAGGGACCAGCTGTCCCGATTTTTCAGATAAGGAAACTATGAGCGTCTACGACAATTCTGTTCAGTCGCCTATTGTTGCGACAAAGAAATTATGCGACATCTG
>CAZYFL010000150.1:0-6009 GCA_964646805.1 uncultured Elusimicrobiaceae bacterium
CATCCTCATTCTGACTCCTGAATTCTGACTTCTGGCTACCTGAGTAGTTACAGAATTAGCCTGAAAGTTGAAGTTGCAACTTTCAAGTTAAGGCTTGTAGCCGAAAAACCGGCGGGTTTTGATGCATTCCGCAACTTCACAGGGAACCAGCTGTTCCCATGAGCCGTCGCAGGCGCTTATTTTACAGAGTACATCCCGCGGAAAAATATCCAGATATTCCTTGTGGAAATGCCCGATAGATTCAATGCAGCCGTTTTCCTTCAAATGGCGGAAGAGATGCGCCAGCGGCTTAGGGACGGCGACGTCTTCGGCTGTGACGATCCTGCCCAGCGAGGAGTCAATGAACGGGTAGATGTATAACTTGAGATCGTTTTTGAAAAGGCGGCCAAAAGATTCCAGGATGCCGCCTTCAAGCGAGTTGTAATACTTGACGTTGAAGATCTCCTTAAGATTGGGGATCCCGAGAACAATCCCTATACGGGCCCTGGTATAACGCCGCAGATAACCGGCAAGTTTGTAATACTGGGCATAGTCGGAGATCAGCACCAGCTTGCCCACGGCGTTTATGGTGTCCGCGCGGGCGAGGAAGTCGCAGTGGTCTATTGACCCGGCGCTGAGAAGGTTGCTCATAGTGATCTCCATAAGCTCCACAATCTCCCCCTGCCCGGCCCCCGCTTCACGCTGGAACTGCCTGCGCGCCCCGTCCAGCATATCCAGGTTTACCCTGGTAACAGGGCGGAAACTGCCCCGCTCTATTAAGATATTTTTCTTTCGGAGTATTTCCGAGGGCTGGAGGACTTCTCCGCCGGCGCCGATCAGCGCAGCGCCTGACAACCCCTGCGCTACAAGTTGCAGGCTCATGAGCCGGTTATCCACCCCGCTGAAACAGGGTCCTGCGAACTTTACCATGTCCACTTCAATGCGTGCGGTGGAAAGGCCGTCAAGCAGGGAAGCGATGAGTTTTTCCGGCTCGGAGTGAAGATAAAAAGCGCCGTAGGTCAGGTTTACCCCGATGATTCCGAGCGCTTCCTGCTGCCGGATATTTTCCCCGTCGCGCATATTGACGTGAAGGATAATTTCAGACGGGCCGGCCTGGGGCTGCGCCTGGAATTTAATTCCCATCCAGCCGTGGCATTCGTTGGTACCAAGATGATTCCGGGCGGCGACAGTATCGGCAAAAGCGAAGAAAGCCCGCCCTGAGCCCAGACGTTCAACCAACAGGTCAAACTCGTAGTCCAGCATTTTCTTCAGCCGCGCCTGGCTGACGTATCGCTCGTCCTTGCCGTAGATGGCGTCTGAAAATGCCATATCGTACGCGGAAATGGTTTTTGCAAGAGTTCCGGAAGCGCCGCCGACCACGAAGAACCAGCGCGCGACTTCCTGCCCCGCGCCTATCTCGGCAAAAGTGCCGTAAAACTTTCTATCCAGGTTTATCCGCGCCGCTTTTTCCTGCGGAGAAACCGGCCTGCCGTTAATTTGTGTTTTCATAATAAGAATGACTGCTCTGAATTAGCAGCCTGTATCCTTGCCGGACAGTAATGATTCCGGACGGGCCATGCGTACAGGGTCCAGTAGGCGGGCTAAGACCTCAGCGGAAAGCAGACCCTCCTCTTCCAGCAGCCCCGGGACGGTTTTGCCTCCGGCCAGGGCGCGTTTGGCCACATTCGCCGCCGCAAGGTAGCCTATAACCGGCGCCAGCGCGGTAGCAAGCCCCATGGAGCGGTGGGCGTAATCCCGGCAGCGCCCGGCATCGGCGGTAATCCCGTCCACGCAACGCAGTGCGAGCTGGCGGCAGGCGGCTGCCAGCAGGTCAATGGATTCCAGCAGATTTTCCGCCATGAGCGGCATCATAACGTTCAGTTCCAGCTGGCCGGCGGCCACAGCGAGCGAAACACTCAAGTCGTTGCCGATAGCGTGGAAACAGACCATATTGACCATCTCGGGAACGGAAGGGTTGATCTTGCCCGGCATGATGGAACTTCCCGTCTGTACCGGCGGCAGCCGGATTTCAGCGAGCCCCGTGGCCGGGCCTGAGGAAAGAAGCCGCAGGTCATTGGCTATACGACCCAGCTCCACGGCGAAATCGCGCATGGCTGAAGAAACCCTGCCCACCGGCGCCTGGGACTGCATGGCGTGCATAAGGTCACCCGCCTTACGCAGCTTCAAGCCTGTGAGTTTAGAAAGCTCCCGGACCATACGCCGCGCAAAAGCCGGATGCGTATTCATCCCCGTGCCGACTGCCGACCCTCCGATGCCGAGCTCCCCAAGGTCCGCGGCGGTGCGGCGTATGTGACGAACAGATGCGCGTACTGCTGCGGCGTAAGCCGAAAACTCACGCCCCAGGAGGACCGGTACCGCGTCCTGCAGATGGGTTCTGCCGCTCTTGATTATTCCGGCGAATTTCTTTCCGCGCTCCGCCAGCGATGCGGCCAGACCTCCTGCTTCAACTTCAAAATTCTCCAGAGCCGCAAGCGCGGCAATGTGCGCCGCCGTCGGATAGGTGTCGTTGGTGGATTGCCCCATGTTCACATGGTCATTGGGCGACAGGACATCGTAGCGCCCTTTTTTATACCCCAGCAATTCCAGCGCGCGGTTACAGAGCGCCTCGTTCACGTTCATATTGGTACTGGTTCCTGCGCCGGCCTGGAAACGATCTATTACGAACTGGTCGCGAAGCCTGCCGGAAAGTATTTCTTCCGCGGCGCGGATTATGGCTTTGGCCTTTGCCCTGGGCAACAGGCCGGCCTGCATATTAACCGCGGCGGCGGCTTTCTTGACAAGACAGTAGGCGGAGATCAGCCTCGGATTTATTTTCCGGCCGCTGACAGGGAAGTTTTCCATGGCACGGCCCGCGTTTATTCCCCAGTAGGCCCCGACCGGGACCTGGAACTCTCCAATGGAATCTTTTTCCACGCGCATAGCCCGCCCGGCAACCTGCCCGGCAGACTTTGCGCGGCTAAACAGTCGTTTGGGTCGGCCCATAACGGTTCTCCTCTCCATATCCGGATCTGCAGGAAACATAAAGTAGATTATCGCCGCTTTCCCCCCTATCTCTATCCTTATCTCTGCCTGAAAATCCGCAAAAAAAGGGGGGGAGTATAGGGGACGTTGTTGAAATATTGAATATTGAGCTATAAGTTTTATAGAACATTGTTATGCCGCGACAAGCAAGAATACTCAACCGCTATTTATCCGCATCTCGACCCACAATGGCTAATTGAGGTGTACCGAAACGCCCACCTACGCGCCTAAAATAATTTTGCCAAGCCTGTCCCAAAAAAGCCATTATACCAGTCGTTTGGGGCTGCCCATAAATTATCAACGTCCATTGCCCACCAAAAGTTCCCGTCTTATTTGAACTGCTTGAAAAGCGAACGGACTCTTTCGGGGGCGTAGGCAGCAGAACGTAGCGCTATAGCTTCCTGTTCCTGAATTGTGTCGCTTCGCTCCACCCCATTAAGCGCGGCAAAGCGGGCATTGAAAGCCGGGCGGTCAGCCTTGTAGATAAGCCCGGTCGGGATCTCCTCCTGCCCGCGGGAGACGAGACCTACGGCCGCGTCGAAATCTGAAGGGTCGTGGTCGGAACCTACCGGTTTCACCCTGGCCCTGAACCAGGCGAAAGTATTGATCTTGTTGAAGGTGACGCATGGGGACATGATATCTACTAGGGCAAAACCCTTATGCGTTATAGCCTGGCGCATAAGCCCGGTTAACTCCGGTTTGTTTCCTGAAAAGGCCCGGGCAACGAAAGTGGCTCCGGAAGCCAGCGCCAGGAAAGCGGGATTAAGAGGCTTCCCGCCGACGCCCCCGGGATGTATGGGAGTAACGAATTCGGGCGGGGAGGTGGGAGAAGCCTGGCCTTTGGTAAGACCGTAAACGCGGTTGTCGCCCGCGAACACGGCTATATTCAGGTTTCGGCGCGCGGCATGGATAAAGTGGTTGCCGCCTTCCGAATAATAGTCCCCGTCGCCGGAAACGGAGATGAGTTTGACCTTGTGATTGGCCATATTTATCCCCGTGGCGACCGGCAACGCGCGCCCGTGAAGTCCGTTAAAGAGATTGCATTTTACCGAAAACCCAAGCTTGGAGGCCTGCCCTATGCCGGTGACCATAATAAAATTCTGCGGCTCCATTTCCAGGCCGCACAGCGCCTCTTTTATGCAGGTGAGGACGTCAAAATTGCCGCAACCGGGGCACCACTGGGGCTCATGAAAATCGAACCGTCCGGCACAGGTCATATTTCCCCCTCCGGCCGGGATTCCAGCAATTCCACCGTATCCTCAACAGTGAGCGTACGCCCGTCGTATTTGCCTATGTGGCCATGCGTTTGCACGCCGCATTCCATGCGCAGCAGCCTGCCGAACTGGCCCGAATAATTCTGCTCCACCGTGATAAGCCTGGAGAAGCTCCCCAGGGCAAGGCGCACTTTCACAGGGTCAAGCGGATAAAGATAACGGAATATCGCCACTGAAAAATCCACGCCTTTTTTTTTCAGCAGGAGTCCGGCTTCCAGCAGCGGCCCCACGGTAGAACCCCAGGCTATCAGGCAAACCGGCCGGCCCGGGTTTATAATTTCAGGGCCGGGAAAAGCGGCGGCCATGCCCGCAAGCTTGCGCATGCGCTTGGAATGCTGACGAACGCGATTGACAGGGTCATCGGTAAGGCGCCCGTATTCATCATGCTCATGGCTGTCGCATGATACCAGCCACCTGGACAAGGCCGGCACGGCGCGCGGGGAAACGCCGGATTCCGTAACCGCGTAACGCGCAAGCATTGCGGATTCCGCCGGTTCCGGCGCCGTAAGTCCGCGGTTTATGCGTATACGGGAAACGTCAAATTCCTCCAGCGTGGTCTCCGAGCCGGCCTGTTCCAGATCGTTTATAAGGAAGACCGGTACCTGCCAAACGTCCGCTATATTAAAAGCCTCGGCCGCAAGATAAAAACTATCCGTGTGCGTGGCGGGAGAAATTACGGCCCTTGGGAATTCGCCGTGGGAGGCGTGTACCAGCGATAGGAGATCGCCCTGCTCCGTGCGGGTGGCCATGCCTACCGCGGGGCCGGCGCGCTGCCCGTCGTAGATTACCACCGGCGTCTCGGTGATGCCGGCAAGCCCGACGGCCTCGGCCATCAGGCTCATGCCGGCGCCGGAGGAACCGCAGGCCGCGCGGACTCCGGCGTAAGAAGCGCCAATGGCAATATTAAGGGCGGCAATCTCGTCCTCAGCCTGCTCAACGGCAATCCCTAACCCCGGCCCGGCCGTACCCAGCGCGTTTAGGATGCTGGTGGACGGGGTTATGGGGTAACCGGCGTAAACGCCTATGCCCGCGGCTATCATACCGAGCGCGACGGCATCGTTTCCTGATATTAACATCCGGTTCGCGGAAGGGCCAGCTCCAAAAACCGGCGGCCGCACATCCCGCGGCACGAGAAAGGCTGAGACGGCCGCCACCGTTTCCAGGTTGGCCTGGAGTATTTCAGGTTTCAGGCGTCCCTCAAAGAGTTTTTTAACCGAACCGGCCAGAACATCCGGCGAAAAACCAAGGCTCGCGAACAACATTGACAGTAATTTCACGGCCGCGAACTTCTCCCCCCGGGCCGCCGCCGGACCCATGGAATCCGGCAGGACGCGCAGGCGCGGATCGCTCTGATGGCCTTTGTCCGCTTCCAGGCAGAAGGCCAGACCCCCGCCGCTGAGTTCCCCCAACCGCAAACCCAGGCTCTCTTCGTTCAGAGCCAGCAGATAATCGGCACGGCGCACTGAGGCCGCCAGCGGCGCGTCTGAAAAACGGACGCTGATGAAGTTATGCCCGCCCCTTACGCGCGACTGATAGTCCTGCGTGATAAAAACATGGTAGCCGAGCCGGAGCAGGGTCTTGCCTAAAATCTCCCCGGCGGACTGCACACCCTGTCCAGCCGCGCCGGCTATAACGATGTTGAGATGTTTCATGGCCGTAGCAGCCCGCGGAGCACGTAGTGGAGTATCCCGCCGTTGCGGAAATATTCCAGCTC
>CAZYFL010000151.1:0-5974 GCA_964646805.1 uncultured Elusimicrobiaceae bacterium
GTGTGGGATGTTAAATTTCTCGCCTTATGATAATCCATCCATAAATCCACATCGTGAATCAGCTTATTCTCCGCGCTGACCCGGTAAAGCTGCTGCCGAGGAACGCCGTCAACAATATCCGGTGAGACCTCTTCCTCTATCCAGCGTTTCATGAATTTCCAGCACATTTCGTACGCGACTTCAAAATTCTGAATAACGCCCGCTTTCATTGTCTCTAAATCCTGCTTAGACAATGAACTGTTTTTTTGGTTGCTTAAGAATGAATTTATAGAACTCTCGAGGGCCTCTACGGATTTCTTCAAGCTGCTTAAATCAAGTGCCATACGTTATTCTCCTGGTAGTTAGATTCCGTAGCCAAGCTTTTTGAGATTAGCTTTTATCTCTTTTTCTAATTCATCCGACTTTTTGAACTGGGCGGAAAGGTCGGTGGTCATACGCTTCATTTTATCTTCAAATGGCTCCCCGTCGTCTTCCAGAGCCTCGGCTCCGACATACCGGCCAGGAGTCAACACATGCCCGTGTTTCCGCACCTCTTCGACCTTAGCGCTCTTGCAAAATCCAAGGACATCACTATACTTACCGCTTCCCTTCTCACCTCTCCAGGCATGATAGGTTTTAGATATTTTGGAAATATCCTCGGCAGTAAGCTCCCGGTGGGTGCGATCCGCCATGCGCCCCATCTTACGGGCATCTATAAACAGAACTTCACCTCTGCGATCCCGGAATTTATGGTCTTTCCTATCCCGTGCCAGAAACCAAAGGCAGACCGGTATCTGGGTGGAATAGAAAAGCTGCCCCGGCATCGCCACCATACAGTCCACGATATCGGCTTCAATAAGATTTTTCCTAATTTCGCCCTCACCACTGGTATTTGTAGACATCGAACCGTTGGCAAGCACAAACCCGGCTATCCCCGCAGGCGCAAGATGATGCACCATGTGCTGGACCCAGGCGAAGTTGGCGTTGCCGGCCGGAGGAACGCCGTATTTCCAGCGCTTATCGTCTTTCAACAGCTCGCCGCGCCAATCACTTATATTGAACGGCGGATTCGCAAGAATGAAATCCGCCTTAAGATCCGGATGCTGGTCATGATGGAAGGTGTCCCCATGGGCAATGTGACCATCCACCCCGCGTATAGCCAGGTTCATTTTTGCAAGACGCCAGGTTGTGTAGTTGGATTCCTGCCCAAATATGTTGATGTCGTTAAGGTTACCACCATGCGCTGAGATAAACTCTTCGGATTGAACAAACATACCGGAAGAACCGCAGCAAGGGTCATAGATGCGGCCTTTATAGGGCTCTATCATTTCAACCAGAAGAGAAACCACGCAGCGCGGTGTATAAAATTCGCCGCCTTTTTTACCCTCGGCGCTGGCAAACTGCGACAGGAAATACTCGTAAACACGGCCTAGCACATCCTTGGCGCGGCTTTCGGTATCCCCCACCATTATATTGCTGATCATGTCTATAAGCTGGCCAAGCCGCTGTTTATCCAGCGCTGGGCGAGCGTATTCTTTAGGAAGCACGCCTTTAAGACTTGGATTATCACGTTCTATGCCGCTCATGGCATCATCTACAAGTTGGCCTATAGTGGACTGCTTAGCCTGGGCTTTAAGATGCGACCAACGGGCCTCAGGAGGAACCCAGAACACATTAAACCGCCGGTATTCGTCAGCGTCCTCCGGATCGGCTCCCTGGGATTTTTCGGAAATAAGTTTTTTATGCAGTTCCTCAAAGGCGTCCGAGATGTATTTAAGAAAAATAAGGCCTAGTACCACATGCTTGTATTCGCCGGAATCCATGCTGCCGCGTAAAGCGTCCGCTGTTTTCCATAGATCCGCTTCAAAACCGATATTGGCGCCGGTATTATTCCTGGCTTTATCTTCGCCTGCTTTAATCCTTGGCATTTTATACCTCGTGGGTCGTCCAGAAAAATTGAGTTTCCAAGCCCAAATATCATTCTATATCTTAACCAGAAGGCCTATCAATGCAAAAATAAATATATATACGCAGGAGTTAACCTGAAAGTTGCAGTTGGCTCGTCACACCGGCGAAAGCCGGTGTCCAGATTCCGACGAGACCTGGATTCCGGCTTTCGCCGGAATGACGGAATAAAAAAATCCGACTCAACCCGACGAGTATGTAGCTTCAACTGAAACTTTCAGGTTAAGCAGTGCTGAGGGCAGGTTCTTCACACAAGAACCTGCCCTCTTTTTTTTCTTTAATTTCAGTCCGACAGTCCTAAAACTTGCGACAAACTTGTGACATAACTTGCGACACTTTACTGTGACAAGCTGTGACAGAGACTGTGGCAAGCATTTGGTCTGGGTTTTCCAGATAGTTCAGAATTTAGAGGCGATTGGTAGGGCAAAAGCACATACGCGTCGGAGTGAGGTAATAAGTTCGAACTTTGTCTAACTCCCGGAGGGGTCAACTGGATTCGAACTCTCTAAAATCTGGCGCAAGTGCGCGGTTGGTCGTAAAATATTTGGTATCATTGTGGGCACGTATCAGGTTAAAATATGCATCCATTAGGCTTAGGAAGAAATTTATGTTCAAAGGTAAAAAAACCATTTTAAGAGCTTATGAAAAAGCCTTTTCCACCTTGGCGTGCAAGTACTTTAATGATGAAGAGTTTAGATCTTTTTTAAGTCCATCCGCCCTTCTTCCGATATCCCAAACCGAAGAAGATGGGATTATAGATGGGTTTATGAATCCAAAGAATGAATCCAACTCATATACTTTCGCGATCACCACGCTTCAGGGCAAGTATCTGGGCGGATGCAGCTATTTTAATTTCAACCATGAAGCTGGAACCGTTTGGATTGGCATAGCCATCGGGGACAAAAAATATTGGGGAAAAGGTTATGGCACTGATGCGCTAAATACCCTTCTGCTCCTACTCTTTAACGAGCATAATACACGCAAAGTCCTGCTCAATGTTTTTGATTTTAATGAAAGAGGTATTGCTTCCTATAAAAAGCTTGGCTTTAAAGAAGAAGGCCGTCTTAAACAGCAACAATATCGGAAAGGTAAATATCATGACGATGTGATAATGGCCCTTTTCAAGAAAGACTATCTGAAAAAATAGGACTATCGCTGTTGGTTAAACGGAGTTGTCCCAAATTTAGTTGACAGGCGTATTGAGGCGGACAATTCATTGTAATCTCTTTTAATCGTTCGCTTCAACCGAATTGCTTTGCACACTCGCGGATATCAAGACGGACGGCAACATGCTCCCGCCATCGGCTGTCTTGGCAGAAAAACGAACGCTATCGCCGTGGATATCACCTCGGGACCGACGGAAACACGGACGATGCTCTGCGCTTTTATAAGCTGAAGCCCTGGGATTTTTTTGGGGGCGGAGGATTTACGCTTTGATGGACCTGAAAATAGACATTGAAACTCTTGCAAAAGCGCTTGGCGGGAAACTGCTTAAGGGCAACCCCCGCGCGCCTTTCAGCCGCTTTGAAACAGACTCAAGGAAAGTAAAGAGCGGGGATTTTTTTCTGCCGCTCAAAGGGCTTAACTATGAGGCCCATGCCTTCCTGTCTTCCACCCTGGCTGCGGGAGCCGGCGGCTGGATAGCCGAGATTTTAAAAATGCCGGCTGAAACGCCTGAAACCGTCATAACAGTGGACAATACCCTGAAAGCCCTGCAGACTCTGGCCGCCTGGCACAGACAGCGGTTCCAGATCCCGCTTACGGCTATAACCGGTTCTAACGGCAAGAGCACAACCAGGGAGATGTTAAAGAGTATTTTCCAGGCGGCAGGGGAAACCTGCTCCAATCCGGGCAACCTCAATAACCAGTTCGGCCTGCCGCTCTCGCTGCTGGAGCTGGCCCCGGCGCACAGATTCGGACTTTTTGAGCTGGGCGCCTCGCGCCGCGGCGATATAAAGGAAATCGGGAGGGTGGCGCGCCCCACCTGCGGGATAATAACCAACATCGGCCCGTCGCATTTGCAGTATTTCGGCGACATGGAAACTATTTTTGAGACCAAGACGGAAATTGCAGATTGCCTGGCTCCAGGCGGAATACTTATTTACAATTACGACGACCAGTACCTTTCCCGTCTGAACGGGAGAAAGTTTCCCAAGCTCACTTTCGGCAGGAGTCCGGAAGCCGACCTGTGTATCCTTGAAGGGAAAAACCTGAAGATCAAATATGACGGCGGTATCTTTGAAATAAATCTGCCGCACACCGGAGGGCATAACTACTATAACGCTGCGGCCGCCGCCGGGGCCGCGCTGGCTTCGGGCCTGGATTTCGCCGCCATACGCAAAGGTCTGGAGAGCTATACGCCGCCGCCGATGCGCCTTCAGGAACTGCGGATAAATGGCGCGACAGTCATACTGGACGCTTATAACTCAAACCCGCAGTCGGCGGCCTCCGCGCTTAATGAAGTTTCTAACAGACCTAAACCGCTCTTTCTTATGATGGGCGACATGAAGGAACTGGGGAAATATTCCGGGCAATACCACGCTGAGCTGGGCGCGGCGCTGGCCCACACGAATGCAGAGGGAGTCTTTCTGGCGGGCCCGGAGATGAAGGCCGCAGCCGACGCTTTTACGAAGGCGGGTGGGAGCGGGCTTACCTACGCGGAAGATTTGGACGGCTGGATTGACCGCGCGCGGGAACTTATAGCCGGCGGAGAAGGGACTTTCCTGATAAAAGCCTCGCGCTCAATGAAGTTTGAACGCATAATTGAGCGTGTAAAACGATATAATTAACCTGAGAGTTGCAGTTGGAGTGGTATAATCGTTGGGCTAGGTCGGATTATTTTACTCCGTCTTTCCGGCGAAAGCCGGAATCCAGGTCTCGTCGGAATCTGGACACCGGCTTTCGCCGGTGAGACGAGCCAACTGAAACTTTCAGGTTAGTCCTTGTGCGAATTATCAATTGGAGATAACGCTTATATGAAATATATCTTTGCAAAAAAATCTCTTAAAAGACTCCTTGAGGAAACGAAGGACGATAACCGCCTGCGAAGAGCGCTCGGCCCCGTAACCCTGACCTCTCTCGGCGTGGGCGCGATCATCGGAGCCGGCATTTTTGTGGCGACCGGCGCGGCTGCAAAAGGCGTAGCCGGCCCGGCCCTGATGGTGTCCTACGCGCTGGCCGGCATCACCTGCATATTCGCGGCGCTGTGCTACGCGGAATTCGCGTCAATGGCTCCGGTAGCCGGTTCAGCCTATACCTATGCCTATGTCACCATGGGAGAATTGTTCGCCTGGATAATCGGCTGGGACCTCGTTCTTGAATACGCGGTGGGGTCCGCAACAGTAGCCAACGGCTGGTCGGGTTATTTCCAGAATGTATTGGGTAAATTCGGCATAGTTCTGCCGGAATACCTGCAGAAGGCTCATTACGCTTACGAGAACGGCAATTTCATCGCGACCAATTCCTGGGTCAACCTGCCCGCAATATGCATCGTGTTGCTTGTTTCCCTTATCCTGATAAAAGGCATCCGGGAAAGCGCCAGGTTCAACGCCGCAATGGTGTTCCTTAAGGTGGCGGCGGTGCTCTTTGTTATATTCGTAGGCGTTTTCTTCATCAATACCGCCAATTACGTTCCGTTCGCCCCTTACGGCTGGACCGGGATAAGCTTTTTCGGAATCCCGATGTTCGGGACTACGAACTCCGGCGGCGATCCGGTGGGAATGATAGCCGGCTCCGCTATAATCTTCTTCGCGTATATAGGGTTTGACTCAGTCTCCACCCACGCCGAGGAAGCGGTAAACCCGAAGCGGGATGTACCTATAGGGATAATAGCGTCTCTCGTCATCTGCACGGTGCTGTATATCGCGGTTGTCGCCGTTCTTACCGGCATGGTCCCGTATGCTCTGCTCAGCAAGGATGCGGCCGTCGCCGACGCATTCAGGCAAGTCGGTCTGCCCTGGGCCGAATTCATAATAGCGGCGGCAGGGGTGGCGGGAATCACCTCGGTCCTTCTTGTGATGATGCTAAGCGG
>CAZYFL010000152.1:0-5970 GCA_964646805.1 uncultured Elusimicrobiaceae bacterium
AGGATTTGGTGGTGTAGCTGTTGGAGGCCTATTCGCAGGCTATTCTGAATTCTGTCTACCTGAGTAGTTCTACAGCCGCGCTTTACGAGCATCAATGTTAGGTGAACCCATTTGCCCCTTCGTCATTCCCGCAATTCGTAAGCGGGAATCCATGAATAACCTTCTTTTCCTGGATTCCTGCTGAAAGATCGCAGGAATGACAGCCAAGAATGACGGGCTCAGCGAAAGTGCGGCTGTAGAAGTAGTTACAAAAAATAAATATAACAGCAACCGGTTTCATTTCCAACCGGCAGTTGCGGAAGTTAAAAAGCCCGGACTCGGCGAGACTATAAAAAATTCTGGGTGGATAATTCCAGGAACATCCTGCTGGGCGGCATCGGCGCCTACCTGGGCTTCGCGCTTTTAGGCCCCGTAGGACTCGTTCTCGGCGCCATCGTCTTCCTGGGCCTGGGAATGCTCTGAAGTCGGCAGCTTCGGCCTAAGAAAACACCGCGCTCCCTGCGCGGTGTTTTCTTATCCGCGCCTCCAGAAGTGGTTCAGCGGGCCGTGCCCGCCGCCGATCTTGAAAGAGCGCCTTATGGCCCCGGCCAGGTAGAGGCCGGCTTCCTCGACCGCCGCGCGCGGCTCCATCCCGAGAGCCAGGCAGGCGGCGATGGCGGCCGAGAGCGTGCACCCGGTGCCATGCGTATTGCGGGTATCTATGCGGTGGGAACTGAATTCCGTGAACCCGCTCCCGTCGAAGAGCACGTCCCGGCAGACTTTCCCTGGAAGGTGGCCGCCCTTAACGAGGACGAAGCGCGGCCCGAAGCCGCCTATTATTTTCGCGGCTCTTCTGGCGTCAGCGATATTTTCCACCTTTATCCCGGCCAGCCTGGCGGCCTCGGGAGCGTTCGGGGTCACTATCAGCGCCAGCGGCAGCAGCTCGTTTTTCAGCGCTTTCACGGCGGTCGCGGCCAAGAGCGCATGGCCGCTTTTGGCGGACATGACAGGGTCCAATACTATTTTTATCACGCCGTGTTTTCTTAAACAGCCCGCCGCGGCTTTTACTATGGCCGCCGAGGCCAGCATCCCGATCTTCACCGCGTCCGCGCCGATATCCGCCAGGACGGCGTCCGCCTGGGCGGCCACGAGGCGCGGGGCCACCGGGTTAACGCTCAGCACGCCCAGCGTATTCTGCACCGTCACGGCGGTGATCGCCGACATACCGTATACCCTGAAGGCGGTAAAGGTTTTCATGTCCGCCTGCATGCCCGCCCCGCCGCCGGGGTCCGAGCCCGCTATAGTCAGAACTCGCGGAATCATGCCGGAACCTTTTTACCCAATGTGAGTGACATCCGCATGGAGCAGAAGTCGGGGCCGCACATGGTGCAGAATTTATTTTTCAGGCCGGCTTTTTTCGCCGCGCCTTTATAGTGCAGGCAACGCGCCCTGTCCGGGTCGAGAGAAAGCCTGAATTGGCGCGCCCAGTCGAAGGCGTAGCGCGCTTTCGACATCTTCAGGTCCCGGCCGGCCGCCCCTGTCCTGCCCCGCGCTATGTCGGCCGCGTGTGCGGCTATTTTAGAGGCGATTATCCCCTGCCTGACATCCTCTATTCCCGGCAGGCCCAGATGTTCCTTTGGGGTAACATAGCACAGGAAGGAAGCCCCGGCCCAGGCCGCTACGGCGCCGCCTATCGCCGAGGTTATATGGTCGTAACCGGGGGCGATGTCGGTTACCAGCGGGCCGAGAACATAAAAAGGCGCGCCGCCGCATATTTTTTCCGCTCTCTCTACGTTCTGGAAGATCTTGTCCAGCGGCACATGGCCGGGGCCTTCCACCATCACCTGTACGCCCGCGGCGCGCGAGCGCTTTACAAGCCCGCCGAGAACGTCCAGCTCCGCGAACTGCGCCGCGTCGCAGGCGTCGGCCAGCGAGCCGGGCCGCAAAGCGTCGCCAAGGCTGAAGGTCACGTCGTACTTCCGGAATATTCTGCAGATCTCGTCGAAGGCGGCGTAGAGCGGATTTTCCCCGCCGCTCAGCTCCATCCATTTCGCCAGCGCGGCGCCGCCGCGGGAGACGATGCCGGTCACGCGGTTCCTGACCAGCGGCAAGTGCGCGCGCAGCAGGCCGGCGTGTATGGTCATAAAGTCCACGCCGGCGGCGGCGTGCTCCTCTATAACCTCCAGGATCAGGGCGGGAGTTATCGCCTTTACGCTTCCCGCCCGCTTAAGGACTTCATAAAGAGGGACCGTGCCGACGGGCAGGGAGCTGCGGGCGAGTATCTCGGAACGTATCTCCCCCAGGTCGCCGCCGGTGGAAAGGTCCATCACGGTGTCGGCGCCGAGCCGGATAGAGAGCTCCAGTTTCTTCAGCTCTTTCCTGAGCCCCGAGCCCATGTCCGAAGTTCCGAGGTTCACGTTTATTTTGCAGTTAAAAGCCCTGCCTATGGCCGCCGGGAAAAGATTCTTGTGGTTTATGTTCGCGGGCACTACGGCTCGGCCGGCCGCCGTCTCTTTAAGCAGTTGCCCGGCTTCCGCGTTCTCGCGGGCGGCGGCGGTCACTATCTCGGGCGTTAAGATGCCTTTGGTAGCGGCTTCTAATTGTGTCATTGTTTTCTCCGTTATTTTTATTGCCATAAGATCAGCCGGCCCGGGTCAGGGACGGGCGCGCATGGCGGGCAAAAACCTCCATCACCTCGCCGACCTTTCCTTTTATATCAGGCGCTTCCGTTATTTCGGTGACCAGGGCCGCGCGTTTCGCGCCATGCTTCAGAACTTCATCGAGGTTATGCAGCTTTATCCCGCCTATAGCCACAAATGGGATATCTAGGTTCCTGACAGCGTAATCCAGGTAAGCCAGCCCGACGGCGGCGCAGACGTCTTTTTTGGTCCGGGTCGGATAAATAGGCCCCACGCCTATATAATCGGCCCCGCGCTTGACGGCCTCCAGCGCCTGGGCGGGCGAGTGGGTAGAGACGCCTATCACGGCCTCCGCGCCGAGAAGGGCGTGCGCCGCTTCAATAGGCATATCGTCCTGCCCGATATGCGCCCCGTCGGCTTTTACCGCCAGGGCGATATCGATGTCGTCATTGACGATAAAAAGGGCGCCGTGGTCGAGGGTCAGGGTCCGCAGCCGCAGGCAATCCAGGTATTTCTCCCGCTTGGTCTTTTCTTTTTCCCGGTACTGTATTATCTTCACTCCGGCGGCCAGCATTTCGCCGGCCGCTTCCAGCGCGGTGCGACCTGACGAACGCTCTTCGCAGGTAATACAGTACAATCCCTCTCCGAGGTTATTCTTTTTTGCCATATTATTTTCCGGTCTACTGCCAGTCCTTCATCACCGGCTGATAGCCCCTGGCGCGTATCAGCGCTTTCACGTCCTCGATCCCGCTTTTGTCCGCCACTCTGAACTGCCCTTCCGTCCTTTCCGCCGCGGCATAGCCGCCCACGCCCGTCCTCGAGCCGGCCGACATCCTTGTGACGCCCAAGCCGATAAGGTCTTTCCGGAGGCCGCTGCCCTCCCTGGTGGAAACGCTTATGCCGGCTCGGGGCAGAAAAAGCCTCAGGGCCAGCATGGCCTGCACAAGGTCCCTGTCGCTGACTTCGCGCGGGGGGGAAAAACCGCCCTGCTGCGGCCGGACACGGGGCAGGGAGACGCTGATCTCCACGCCGGGATATTTGTCCCGCAGATAAGCGGCATGGAGGCCGGTAAAAAAAGTCTCTCGCCGGAAGTCGGAAAGCCCGAGCAGCGCCCCGATATTGACCCGGCGCATTCCGGCCTGGCAGCCTCTTTCGGGGGCGTCCAGCCTTCCGCGGTAATCCCGCTTGGGTCCGGCGGTGTGGAGCGCTCCGTAAAGGGCCTCGTCGTAGGTTTCCTGGTAAATGGCCAGCCCGTCCGCCCCGGCGGAAACAAGCTCCGCGTATTCTTCGCGCTCGAGCGGATAGACCTCTATGGAGACGGAAGCGAAATATCTCTTTAATATTTCCGCGCAGGCTTTTAAATAGGCCGGCGGGGTTTCCGTCCTGGACTCCCCTGTTAGCATGAGCAGGTCGCGTATGCCGGCGCGAGAGAGGGCTTTCGCCTCGTTCTCAACTTCCTCGAGCGTGAGTTTGTTCCTAGCCGTCCGGCTCGACCGCCTGAAGCCGCAATAGACGCATTCGTTCTCGCAGAAATTGCCCAGGTAGAGGGGGGCATAGATCTGTATCACCCTCCCGAAGTTCCGCAGTCCCAGTTCATTGGCCTTGACCGCCAGGGATTCAAGCTGCCCGGCCGCTCTACCCGAGAGGAGGGCCAGGAAGTCAGTTTCGCCGGGGGCCTCTTTTTCCAGCGCCCGGGAGATATTCCCGTCCGTCGCGCTTTTAAGAAGGCCGTCGAAGCCGACCCGGCGCCCGGCATAAATATTATAGAAGCTC
The DNA here is from genome assembly GCA_964646805.1 of uncultured Elusimicrobiaceae bacterium. Lineage (GTDB taxonomy): Bacteria > Elusimicrobiota > Elusimicrobia > Elusimicrobiales > UBA9959 > UBA9959. The sequence goes on from CAZYFL010000152.1 coordinate 4,392, forward strand.
ATCCCAGGAACCCGGTCAGCGGCGAGGAGGCCCGCGCCGTTTCGCTCCGCGCCGCCGGGCCGGACAGATAGGCGAGCCGGCCCGCCTCTACCGCCAGCGCGAAAGCCCCGGCCATCCCCGCCGGGTCCTGCGCCGTCGCTACCGCCGTGTTCACCAGCACCGCGGCTACGCCCAGTTCCATGGCCTCGGCGGCCTGGGACGGCCTGCCCAGCCCGGCGTCCACGATCACCGGCAGGTCCAGCTCGGCTACCAGTATCTTTATCAGCTCCTTAGTGCAAAGCCCCTTGTTGGTGCCGATGGGGGCGCCCAGGGGCATCAGCGAGGCCGCCCCGGCGTCGCGCAGCCGCCTCGCGTCGGCGAGGTCCGGATTGAAATAGGGCATGACGATGAACCCCTCCCTGGCCAGGATCCCGGCGGCTTTTATGGTCTCGGCATTGTCCGGCAGCAGGTGCTTATTGTCGGCTATGACCTCGATCTTTATCCAGTCCCCGGCCCCCATGGCCCTGGAAAGCCTGGCTATGCGCACAGCTTCCTCCGCGTCGCGCGCCCCGGAGGTGTTCGTCATCAGGATGAGCCCTTCCGGCATATGGTCCAGTATATTTTCCTCTTCTGAATCCAGGTCTATCCTCCGCAGCGCGGCCGTCACTATATGCGCGCCGGACGCCTTTATCGCCGCGCTCATGACCTCGTTGGAAGGGAACTTCCCGGTGCCCAGCAGGAACCTGCTTTTTACGTTCCGCCCGGCTATTATGAATTGATCGCGCATTTCAGCCTCCTCCGAACAGGGTAAATATTTCAAGGGCGTCGCCCTCTTTAAGCGCCGTCTTCTCCCATAAACTGTCGGGCAGCACGGTGCGGTTAAGCGCCACCACCACTCTTCCGCGCTCTAACCGGCCGTCTATCAAACCGTCGACCGTGGTCCCGGCCGCCGCGCTCAGTTCTTTACCGTTTACCTTTAAGACCATATTTTCCTCCGTTCGCTTTTCCATATCCTATCGGCACCGCGGCGACGGCCGGCGGAAGCTCCGCGGCGGCGCTGGTTCAGTACCCCGCCGGGAGGCGGGGGAACGCTGTAGTAATGGAAAATGACAATAAAAAACCGGCCGCGCGCGCAGTCGGTATGAATAAAGAAGATATCCGCATTTTTCCCTCCGCTGGCATTACCCAGTTCAAGTTATAAGGGTCTTCCGGAAATACCGGAATTCTCAGCCTGGTTACGTCCAAGCTCCCCGAGATACTATCTTAACATAAAACCACGCCGGGCGGGGGCTTCTTCAGCGTCGGCTATGGCGTAGAAACCCAAAAGCTCACGTAAGCCCAAGTCGTCATTCCGGCGGAAGCCGGAATCCAGAAGTGACGTCAAAGGTTCCACCAGAACGATGAAAAATGTCTCTACGAGACTCCCGCCTTACATGACCTTATGTGTCCCTGCGGGTTGTGGAATTTCCCCCCGGCACGATGGGCGACCTAAAGCAATACCTTCTGAAAATCGCGGCGGGCGCGCGGGTCAATAATCCCAACCAGGCCCCCCATTCAGACAAACGGGCCCCGGGCCCGCGCGCCCGAGTTGAACCGCCGG
>CAZYFL010000153.1:0-5932 GCA_964646805.1 uncultured Elusimicrobiaceae bacterium
CCGCCGCGCTTTGCAACCAGCTCAAGCAGATATTCCCTCATAGGTACTTCCCCCCCACGGAGCGGGCTTTAACAAAGGCCGCAAGTTTTTCAGCCGCTTTAATGAGCCCCGGACTGCCCGCCTTTTGCGCAAAAGCTCCCAGCCGGTTCAGGTCCAGCGTCTCAAGGTTCTGCAGCCGCAGTTCCTCCAGGTAAGCCTCGCTGATCTTAACTCCGTCAAGGTGAAATAAGTCCAGCAGGGCTTTTTCCGGGCAGGCCACAAAAAATTCACCGGCAGCGGTCTCCGCTTTCTCATACCCCCAGAACAAATCCTGCCTGAGATGCCGGTAAGTAAATTCCCCAACCGGGTTACGCACTGTTACCGGCCGCCGGGTGGTAACGCAGGTATATATTGCCACACCCTCGGGAATGAGGCCGTGGTATTCCAGCGCTTTATGAAGGCTGATATATGAGGGGCCATGGAGCGCCCCTGCAATATACAAGTCATACCCGGCGGGTAGCTTAATATAAGGCGTGTTCATCAGGTACAACCCGCGCCGGAGCTGAATGATCTTGCCTGCCTTTTTCCACCGGCTTAATTGCACATTAACAGACCGCGGGTCCGCCTTACCGACTCGCAGCATCTCGGCGTTAAAAACCGGGCTATCAGCCACATAACCGGCAAGCTTATCAATATTCATGGCATTTTGTTAACATATATGCTAACTTACTTCCACATATAGTATACAGGGAACCACCCCAGCTGTCAAGACCCCGAATGAAAAATTGTCGAAATTTTTTAAAATGTTGCGGTGATCGGGAGAGTCTAGACCAGTTCCAGGCCCTCCCTAAGGTGGTCTGCATCAAGCTGTTCCTGCCGTCAGTGACATCCCAGACCATTCCTGTCTTGTAGGTTTCCCGCGGCGTCTTGTATCCCAGTGCCTGGTGCTGACGTTCCGGACTACGCCGGGGCCGCCGGCCAGAAACCCCCCTTATAAGGCAAAACCAAATCGTCCGTAAGTAGCCGGGCCAATGTCTGCGCAACCTGGCACAACCGCGTAAAATAGTATAATTGAGGCGGTTATTTCAGGTATGCAAGGACAAGAAATGACGACGCCGGACAAAAAAACTTTGGACATAACCCTGCTGGCGCTGTTGGCAGGATTTCTTTCAATATTTCTGGCCATGGTCTGGCCTTATCTCCTTGCGCTGCTGATGGGGCTGTTGCTGGCCATACTCAGCAGGCCGCTTTATAATCTGCTGGCGAAGCGGGGCCTCGGACCGCGTACGGCCTCAGGGGTTACCATGGCGGCAATACTGCTGGCCATAATAGCGCCGCTCACAGTTTTTGCCGTTACCGCCATAAAACAGGCCATAGCGCTGTCCGCCTATCTGGCGGACGAGCGCGGCGCTGAGTTTATAAGGGCCGCCGTGGCCGCGGTGATGGCCTTAAAGCCGGTGCAGTGGGTTATTGAAAGCCCGGCGGATTTGCAGGCGAAAGGTCTTGAATTCGCGCAGAGCGCCGGCGGTTCGCTCAGCCGTGTGCTGTTGGTGCAGGCTGTGGCCCTGCCTGAACTGGCGCTTAAGGTTATTCTTTCGCTTCTTACCTGGTTCTTTCTGCTGTTTGAGGGTGAAGATTTCCTTAAATGGCTTACCGGAAGGGTCTGCATGGATGAGAATCTGCGCGGACGGCTTATAGCTTCTTTCCGCGCCACGGCGGCATCCACCGTGTGGGCCACCTCGGCCGCAGCCGCCGCCCAGGCGCTGGCGGTGATGACCGGATTCTGGTTGCTGGGCGTGCCCGGCATTTTTCTTGCCGGCGGCGCCACCTTCATATTTGCCTGGATACCGATACTGGGCAGTCTGCCGGTATGTCTGGCCGGGGCGGTTTACCTGTATTTCAACGGCTCCATTTTCAAGCTGGCCATGATGGGCCTGGTAGCGGTGGTGGCCGGCCTTATGGACAATGTTGTGCGACCCATAGTGCTCAAAGGCCACGGAGACATGCACCCGCTACTGGCGCTGATCTCAATCTTCGCCGGCATACGCATGTTCGGGATACTCGGCGTTATTTTCGGCCCCATAGTGGCGGCCATGTTGCTGGCGTTGCTGAATTCCTGGCAGATCCCGGCCGCTGAAGGGCATAAATAGAGTTGACTGACAGGTCTTTAGGCCCAAGTCTGTTTTCCCCTTAATGCCCGTGCGCCGAAGCCTCTTCAACGCTATAATTGAATTCAGGGAATATAAGCGCGATCCCTGAACAACCGGAAAGCGGATATAGAGGCGGATCCTGTATGAAAAAAATTAACGGTTTTATAGCGCTGTCTTTTTTAGGCGTTCTCTCCACAGGGGCTTTCGCCCTGGACCTCAATAAACCCCTTCCAAATTGGATAGACACCGGCCGTGAAAAGGCCGACGGCAAAGCGCCGTCCATGACGGCAGACCGGACAGCCGCGCCTCCCGCGGATTTCCGCATACCAGCGGAATACGAGCCTGTAGGCGCCGTGGTTATAGGCTGGGCGGGGTACACCGGCATGCTTTCAGCCATAGGCCGGGCCGTGGCCGGTCCCGGCAAAGCCCAACTCTGGGGCGTCGCAGCTCCGGATTCCATACAGGGCGTACCCGCCGACAGCTATACCAGGATAAACGCCCCGCTGGACACTGTCTGGATGCGCGACTACGGCCCCTTCGGCGTCAGCTCCAGCCAGGGCCGTCCCGGCATAGTGGATTCCATCTACCGCCATTACCAGTACCGCCGCAACGACGACGCCGTGCCGGCAGCTCTGGGTAAGATTAAGAAAATAGACGTCTTCGGCATCCCCATAATTCTGGACGGCGGCAACGTGATGGTGGATTCCAAAGGTAATTTGTTCATGACAAAACGCACCTACCTGTGGAACGCCGATATGAGCGAGGCCCAGGTGGATGCCGCCCTTAAAAACTATTTTAAGGTGAAAAATATAATCACTTTTGACTACGCCGGCTACCCAGGCGAGCCTGCCGACGGCACCGGCCACATAGACATGTTCCTGAAGCTGCTCAACGACCATACCGTGCTTGTTTCCGTGGCGGAGACCGAGCCCTTCAAATCCAATTCCGAGAAAGCCATCGCCTACTTCAAGGGCCGCAAGGCCGCTGACGGCGAACTGTTCAATATTATAACCGTGAAAGGATGGGAAGATTCCGGCGCCTGGTACACCTACACTAACTCGGTGCTGGTCAACAAAGTAGCCATAATACCGTCCTATTCCGGCCACGCCGCCGAGGAAGCCGCCGCCAAGGCCGCCTACCAGGCCGGAATTTCAGGGGTGACCGTGGTCCCCGTAAATTCCGACGAAAGCATAACTGCCGGCGGTTCCATACACTGCGTCACGCAGACCATCCCCGTGCTGCCAGGCCGCGTCCTCAATGCGGGTGAGGTTTTCACGGAGAAGCCCGTGTTCATGGATGTGAACGTGACCGGCGTAGTTATCCCGCTGCGGGACGGCGGCAGTTTCACCTCAGTGAACCAGCTGTTAAACAGCCTGTAAAATCAGACAGCAGACAAAAACCGCCCGCTTAAAGCGGGCGGTTTTTGTCTGGGACGCCGAGCGTAAAGACGCAGGGAAAAGGATTAACGGTCCTTCAGCTTCTGTTTCTCAAATTCCAGTTTTTCCCTTTCAAACTTAAGTTTTTCTTTCTCCAGGTCCAATTGCTGCCTTTCAATATCCATGTCCGGTTCCGTGTCTAAAGTCTTTGCGCCGGGAGCCTTTGAAATCCCCTGTTTCCCCGCCGGAAGTTTACTCGCAATGATCTTTTCCAGCCAGTCGCTGTTGCCTCTTACGGTGATGCTCGGAGTCCCGCCGCCGGCTCCATAAACAACTACTGGCAGCACAGAATTTCCCCAGACGCTTTTGCTCTCCACCTTAATCACGCCATTCTTCTTGTCGGCTTCATAGACCACAAGTTTCTTTTCCGCGCAGAGGCCGGCCACGGCGCTTTTGAACACCGTGTCGTAGCTGTGGTTCGGGTATGTCACCGTGCGCATAGGAACACAGCCGCCTAAAAGAGCGGCGGAAAAACCCAGGAACGCAAAAGGTATCAATTTGTTTTTTGTCTGAATCATAAAATCCTCCCTTAAATGCCGCAGATGGAGCGGAATTTTGTCTGAAACCGCAGATGGAAAACCGTAGTTTCAGTTTTATTTTGTTTGCCGCTCGCGTCCGGCGCGCTCTTGGAACTCTGTACCGCGCCACCGAGGCTCAGATTAATTTTTCTAAGCCTGAAGTCAAAACCAGGCTGCATAGCCATCGGCATTGATTTAATGCTCACGGAATCGCTTGAACTATAGTAGCTGTTCGATATAGATGTTCCGACCGACCCGCCCAATTCCTGGGAGAAATCCAGATACGGGATGAACTTTATGTACTCGCCCAAGTTTACACCCGCCTGTATGCCAGCCTGCCAGCCGTACATTACACTGTTGACCGTTATAAAGGTGGAATACGAGGATCCCCCGAACGAGCTTGTAATTGAACCCATCAGGATGTTGGCGGAGAGGTGTGGGCCGAAGTAGAACGGCAGGCTGAAATCATCCTCTTCCTCGCCCTTGAGGTCGAAATACCAGTTGGGCTGAATGCCGACTCCCTCGCCGAACATTGTCAGATCCGCACCGCTGAATTTTCCCGTTCCTAGGATCAGCAACGCATTCCCGCCCAGGCTGAATCCGCCCCGGTTCCAATATTTCACGGCGCGGCTGGCTCCGTAGTTGAGGGCGCTGAACTTAAAACCCCCGACCTTCATTCCCACATAGTCTATGCCGCGGCTCGTTTCCACGTCTACGGAACGCAGGTTAAGAATAGGAAAAGGCGGAGGGGCGAACTGGAACGAGTCGCCCGCCTCGGCCTTTCCGGCGACGGAAAAAACAAGCGCCGCCAGAACCGGCAGTAAAACTTTTTTTCGCATAATTGTGTGCCCCCTGAGAAGCTGTCTTAAGGACTATTTAATTTATACTATAATAAAACCATGTGGTTATGCAATGAAAAAATAGCGGAGGATTTATGCGCGCCAAACAGCACATTTTTCTGATACTTTCTCTTGCGGTTTTGGCCGGCTGCGCCGGAACAGCGCCGTCCCTGCGGCATACGGCGCCTTTCCCGTCCACCCTGGCCCTGCTTCCGCTTGAAAATCAATCCTTGGATTTGCGGGCGCCGGAACTCCTTCGCGAGCTTCTGGACACCTACCTCTCCGCAGCCGGCTTTAACCTGACCGACGTCAGGGAGGTTGATGAAAAGCTCCGGGGCATCGGCATCTCGGAAGGCGGCCAGCTCAACGCCGTCACGCCGCAAAAACTGGCGGGCCTTCTGGAGGCCGACGCGCTGCTGTACGGGGACATAGAAACTTTCAATTATTCAAACATCGGCGTGTACGCCGGGCGCACGGTAAAAATGAGGCTGTGGCTTGTGGATGCCAAAACAGGGGCGACGTTGTGGGAAACCGAAAAGAGCAAGGCCAATTCCCAATTAGGTCTTTCAAAAGCGGCCGCCAAAGACATTTTTGTAAAAGGCTACGCCAATAAGGCCGTGGACAACATTCTGGACAACCCGCTACGCCCCGAATCCGAAGACGTCGCCCGCCTGCTGGTCAGGGAACTGGGCAAAGCCCGGCGGGACTGGTAAGGCCCCTGTCCGGAATTAACAGACTGTTATCCTGAAAACTTCAGTTCGAATATCAGAATCGTCGGTGTCGTAGGATATTTTTGTTCCGTCTTTCCGGCGGAAGCCGGAATCCAGCCCTCGTAGGAATCTGGGCACCGGCTTTCGCCGGTGAGACGAGCCCACTGCAACTTTCAGCTTAATTAAAAATCACAAAAATAACGCAGACCAACCCGCGACAGACCCTTGTCGGGTTGATGTGGTAGTGTCCTGTCCAGTTAAATCTGAGATATTCTTCCTCTAAGATCTGTTGACAATTCT
>CAZYFL010000154.1:0-5902 GCA_964646805.1 uncultured Elusimicrobiaceae bacterium
GTCAGAATTCAGTAGTCAGGAGTAAGAAGTTGCAGATTATTCTGAATTCTGGCTACCTGAGCAGTTACAATTTCTTTACCTCTTATCCACTATTTTTTTTGCCTTTACCGACGATTCTATCTCTATTTTTTCGGAAATCTCCCTGTGAGTGACATAGTGAATTCTATTAAAAGAGACCTCGGCGTTGCAAAGAACCTCTTCATTCAGGGTGCGTGAGAAACTGTCCTTATCCACGTTTCCCAGGAGACAGACGTTAAGCGCCAGTTCGTCCACTTCAAACGGGTCGCCGTTCTTTTTGACTATCTCTATCTGCCATTCGTTTATTTCAGGCCTGTTGTCCAGGAGGCGCTCCAAATCATTAAGGTTTACCAGTGAGCCCTTGATTTTGGAGAGCTGGATGTTCTTTATGTTTGAGGCGCGCGCCAGATCGCTGGAAATCCTTGGGACGGTCATGCCGCAATGCGGGCAGGGGGAATATGTTATCCCGCCTTTCACCAGATCCCCGGTGCGGTAGCGCAAAACACAGGTTCCCCTGGCATCTATTCCGGTGTAAACAAGCTCTCCGTCCTCTCCTTCGCCTTTAACTTCCCCAGTGGACGGGTCTATCACTTCAAAAACCTCTTTGTCCGGATAGGTATGGTAGCCGCTTGAGACGTTAATATCGGTGGGGCATTCCGCCCAGGCGCAACGCGCCTCAGTGAAGCCATATGTTCCGAAAACCCGTATATCCGTCGCTCCCATCTCCTTAAGTAATTCCGTTATTTTAAGTTTGAAACCGGGGGGAACGGCGCTCGCGCCCAGTATTATCCGGTTCAGGAAGCTCATGTCCAGCTTTTCCGCCCGCGCCGTCTTCAGGATGTGGTAAACGAAACTCGGTACGCCTATCAAAAACTGCGGCTTTATTTTAAGTATGGCGCGGATATTGCCTTCTGTCCCTATGGTTTTTCCTCCGCCGGTGCTAAGCACAAAGACGTTGGCCGCGAGCCCACCCAGGACCGCCAGCCAGAAGGCCAGGTGCGGGGCGTAAGGGAACGTATTCATCAGCCTTTCATCCTTTATTCCTATCGTGGCGATCACCCTTTTGCCGTATTCCTTCAGGTTATCTATGTCGTAATCCGAATAGAGAAAGGCCATCGGGGCGCTGGTGGTCCCGGCTGTGGAAGTCAGGAAAATGGGCTTATATTCCTTCCCCAGCAGGGCTTTGAAGCCGTCCTCACCTTTCAGCGTCCGCAGCAAGATGAGTTTAGCAAGTTCCAGTTTAGGGAGATATTTTTTAATAGCGTCTTTGTCCGGCTGGAGGCAGAAGGCAAGGGTTCCTTTGGCAGGATCTTTTTCAAGGGCGTCGCGGAAGGTTTGTTTGGAGGTAAATGGTATGCGGCGGAGGTCTTCCACCGTCCTTATGCCGCAGGGGTTAATCTTGTTGTCGTCAAAAAGCCTGCGGTAATGGGGACTGAACGGATATAGATGTCTTGTGATGAAATGATGCAGTTTTCTATTCTGCAACTGTTTCAGCTCATCCCACGGACGAAATAATATATTGTTTGTATTTCCCATTACATGCTCCTTCTGTATTGGCCGCCTGTTTCAAACAGGGCGTCTGTGATCTGTCCCAGGGAACAGTATTTAGCGGCTTCCATAAGGCTCTCAAAAAGATTCACGCCGCCCACGGCGTTCTTTTTAAGTTCATTAAGCGCCGCGCCCGCCTGCAGGGCGTAAGTTTTATGCAAAACCCTGAGCGCGGAGATCTGGCGCATCTTTTCCTGCCCGGTGGAGCGTATCACTTCGCAGGGAATCACGGTGGGAGACCCCTTGGAGGAGAGGAATGTGTTAACGCCCACTATCGGCAGCGCGCCGTCATGTTTCATCGTCTCATAATAGAGCGATTCTTCCTGTATCCTGCTTCTCTGGTACATCGTTTCCATCGCGCCCAGCGCTCCGCCGCGTTCGTTTAGCCTGCCGAATTCCGCCATAACAGCTTCTTCCACCAGCTCCGTGAGCTCCTCTATGATGAAAGCCCCCTGCAGGGGATTCTGGCTATTGGCCAGCCCCAGTTCGCGGTTGATTATCAGCTGTATAGCCATCGCGCGGCGCACGGAATCCTCGGTGGGCGTAGTGATGGCCTCGTCGCACGCGTTCGTGTGCAGCGAATTGCAGTTGTCGTATATGGCGTACAGGGCCTGCAAAGTGGTCCTGATGTCGTTGAAGTCTATTTCCTGGGCGTGCAGGGAGCGTCCGGAGGTCTGGATGTGGTATTTCAGCTTTTGGGAAAGCGGATTGGCTTTATATCTGAACTTCATCGCCTTCGCCCAGATTATCCTGGCTACCCTGCCTATCACGGAAAATTCCGGCTCCATCCCGTTCGAAAAAAAGAAGGAAAGATTCGGCGCGAATTTATCTATGTCCATTCCCCTGGACGCGTAATATTCCACGTAGGTGAAGCCGTTGGCGAGGGTAAACGCCAGCTGGGTAATAGCGTTGGCGCCGGCTTCCGCTATATGGTAGCCGGAAATGGAAACGGAATAGAAATTCCTGATCCCGCGCGTGATGAAATATTCCTGCACGTCTCCCATCAGCTTCAATGAGAAATCTATGGAATAGATGCAGGTGTTCTGCGCCTGGTCTTCCTTCAGGATGTCGGACTGGACCGTCCCGCGCACCTTCGCCATAGTTTCTTCTTTTATGGTTTCATAAACTGCGCGCGGCAAAACCTGATCGCCGGTGATGCCCAACAGCAGCAGTCCCAGCCCGTTGTTGCCTTCGGGCAGTCTGCCGTGGTACGCGGGCCGGATCGTCCCTTTTTTCTTATAAAGCCGCCCTATCTTTTTAAGCGTCTTTTTTTCAAGGCCGTGCGCGCGGATATAAAGTTCGCACTGCTGGTCTATAGCCGCGTTCATAAAATAGGCCGTCATTACCGGCGCCGGGCCGTTTATCGTCATGGAAACGGACGTCATGGGGTCCGCAAGGTTGAACCCGGAGTAGAGTTTTTTAGCGTCGTCAAGACACGCCACGGAAACCCCGGAATTTCCTATCTTCCCATAGATGTCGGGGCGGGTATCAGGATCTGCGCCGTAGAGGGTCACCGAATCAAAAGCCGTGGACAGGCGTCTGGCGGGCTGTCCTTTAGACACATAATGAAATCTCCTGTTCGTTCTTTCCGGCCCGCCCTCTCCCGCGAACATCCTGGTGGGGTCTTCTCCTTCCCGCTTGAACGGGAACACTCCGGCGGCGTAAGGGAATTCTCCCGGGACGTTTTCCTTCAGGTTCCATTTCAGGATATCGCCCCAGGCCTTGTACCCGGGCAGCGAGATTTTGGGGATTTGAAGGCGGGAGAGCGATTCCACGCGGGTTTTTACCTTTATCTCCCTGTCTCTGACCTTAAAAGTGAAATATTCCTTTTTATAAGCCTCCCGCTTTTTATCCCAATGCTCCAGCGTTTGCCTGTTATGCTCCTCCAGCTTCTGTTCCGTCTCTTTGTAGACGTTCTGGAGACGCTTTATAACAGGGGCATCGGCGGAATTGCCTTCCAGCGCCTTGATTGTTTCATGGATACCATACAGCCGCTGGGCGATAGCGGCCTGTTCATTCGCCCGCTTATTGTAGTCCCTTACCGTTTCGGCGATTTCGGAGAGATATCTTACCCTGTGGGGGGGGATAATAAGGATCTTCCCGCACACCCCGCAGCTTCCAGCGGATTTGCCGCGCTCGCTGGAATAACGGGCGCCTCCGGTGAAAAAACCGGCGCCGGTCTTTTCTCTTACCTTCCGCATGAGTCCGCAATAAAACTGATCGACTCCCTGGTCGTTAAATTGCGAGGCGATGGTGCCGAAAACAGGCAGTTCCTCCAGCTTCGCTCCGCCACCTGCTTCAAATAGAAGATTTGCCTTCGGCAGATAAGCGGGTGGCGGGGCCGCGTGTCCGGAGCGGCGGTTGCGGGCGTATTGCTTTCTCACGTCGCGCAGAGCGTCAAGCGCCCCTTTTTTTTCAAATTTGTTAATGGCCACTATATCGGCGAAATCCAGCATGTCTATTTTTTCCAGCTGCGTGGCGGCCCCGTATTCCGGCGTCATCACATAAACCGAAATGTCGCTGTGGTCCACTATCTCGGTATCGGACTGGCCGATGCCGGAGCTCTCCAGGATTATAGCGTCAAAGCCGGCCGCCTTGAAAACGCAGATCGCGTCTTTGACGTACTTTGACAAAGCCCTGTTTGACTGCCTGGTCGCCATGGAGCGCATATAAACCCTGGGGCTGCTCACCGAATTCATCCGTATTCTGTCCCCCAGGAGCGCGCCCCCGGATTTACGCCTAGACGGATCCACGGAGAGCGCCGCTATATTCTTATCAGGGAAATCAACAAGATAGCGCCGGATGATCTCGTCTATCAGCGAAGATTTGCCCGAGCCCCCTGTCCCGGTAAACCCTATAACGGGGATATTGCTGCCCGCCGCTTTTTGGGCGAGTTTTTTCAGAAGCCCGCGCGAGCGCTCCGGGTAATTCTCGGCCGCCGAGATCGCCATCGCCACCGCCCTGAAATCTTTACTGTTAACCCGCTCCGCGCTGAAGTTAGCATCGCTGCCGGTGGGAAAATCGGCGGCTTTAAGGATATCGTTGATCATGCCCTGCAACCCCATCCTGCGGCCGTCATCGGGCGAGTAGATCCGGGCTATGCCGTAATCCTGCAGCTCTTGTATCTCTGAGGGCAGTATGACTCCTCCCCCGCCGCCGAAAATCCTGATGTGCCCGCAACCCTGGGCTTTGAGCAGATCGCGCATATACTTAAAGGATTCCAGATGGCCGCCCTGGTAAGAGGTGATGGCCACGGCCTGCACGTCTTCCTGTACGGCACAGGCCACTATCCCTGCAACCGACCTGTTATGCCCCAGGTGTATAACCTCGGCGCCGCTGGCCTGGAGTATCCGCCGCATGATGTTTATGGACGCGTCATGCCCGTCAAATAAAGAGGCGGCGGTCGCTATCCTGATGTGGTTTTTAGGTTTATAAATTTTATCCGTTCGCATAATCGGTCCCGCTGATCTCTTTTGCCGCCTGGCAGAACTCTTTCCAGATATTTTCCACTATTTCTCCGGCGGGCAGGATGTTTTTTATCAAAGCTGCGGCCTGCCCGATTTCAAGCTCTCCGTTTTCAAGGTCGCCCTCAAACATTCCCTTCCTGGCCCTGTCGGTACCGAGAAGCCGCTTTAATTCCTCCGCGTCTGCGCCCCTGTTTTCTAATTCCGCCACCTCTCCGAAGAAACCGTTCTTGAGCAACCTCACCGGCGCTATTTTTTTCATCGTCAGAAAGGTATCGCCTTCTGCGCAGGACACAAGTCTCTGTTTGAAACCATCGTGGGCGGAGGATTCCAGGCTGGCCACAAAACGCGTACCGATCTGGACCCCCTCCGCGCCCAGGACCATAGCCGCCAGCATAGCCCTGCCGCCGGCTATACCACCGGCTGCTATCACAGGGATCTTTACGGTTTCGCGTACCTTCGGAATCAGGCAAATAGTGGTGGTTTCCTCCCGCCCATTGTGCCCGCCGGCCTCAAAGCCCTCGGCCACTACCGCGTCCACCCCTGCGGCTTCGCACTTCGCGGCATATCTGGCCCCCGGCACCACATGCGCCACCTTTATACCCTTCTCTTTAAGAAAAGCCGTCCACAGCCCCGGATTCCCGCCTGAAGTGAAAACTATTTTAACACCCTCTTCCACAATAATCTGCATGGTCTTATCTATGTGGGAATACAGGAGCGGCACATTGACGCCGAAAGGCTTGCCGGTGGACTCTTTGCATTTGCGTATATGCGCGCGCAACACCTCGCACGACATTGACCCGGCCCCGATAAGACCCAGCCCTCCGGCGGCGCTTACGGCCGAGGCCAGTTCCCAGCCGCTGCACCAGATC
>CAZYFL010000155.1:0-5890 GCA_964646805.1 uncultured Elusimicrobiaceae bacterium
GCCGACGTTCTCATTCCCGACTTCTGACTCCTGAATTCTGACTACTGGCTACCTGCCAACAAGTTTCTTTATCCCCCTGTTGATTTGTTCAAGCGCTTCTTCAAACACTGCGTCCCCTTTCCCCATAGGGTCCCGCAGGTCCCCGCCTTCACCGCAGTGATCCAGCAGCAGTTGCGTCTTGCGCATGCTCTGGGGAAACTTGTCGGCAAGTATGTCGCGGTGCATGCCTTCCATAACCAGTATTAAATCGGCCCAGTCAATGTCGGCCTCGGCCGCCAGCGTCGGTATGTGTGCAAGGTCCGTTACACCATGCCGCGTTAAAAAATCGGTTATCTGCCGTGGCATGGCGCAGTAAGGCTGCGCCGCCGTGCCGCGCGAACGCGCCTCAAAACCCGCCGCCCCGCCGTAATGCGCCAGCAGTTTCTCCGCCGCCGGACTGCGGCACATGTTCCCGGTACAAACAAAAAGTACTTTCATACTATAATTTTAACTTATTCTGTCTCTACTCCGCTCCGGTGGCTGGGGGAAATAAGGTAAGATTTAGTTATTGATGGAGATTTTATTGTTGATTTCGCTGGTTTTTGCTCCGCTGGCTTTTGCGGCGGTGGAGCCCTGGGCTTTCGTGCCGCTTTATGGGGTGTTTTTTATCGGGGCTGCCGCGCTTTACGCGCGAGGAGGAAACAGTCATGAGAACCCGCTTTATAAAAATTTAATACCGGCCGTGATGGGCGTGGCGCTTATAGGACTGTTGCAGGCGTTGCGGCAGTCGCCGGTAAACGGGCCGGCCCCGCTGGTATTTACCGCCTGGCGGCCGGCTACGCTTAACGCGGTACTGCTCTGGCTTTTTTACGCCGCGGTAATGTTCTGCGCATCCCAAGCCATAAAAACCCCCGCGCAATTGCGGCGCCTGCTGTGGGTAATCTTCGGCATGGGCGTTTTCGTGGCCCTTATGGGTATGCTGCAGAAAACCGGCGACGACACCATAGTTTACGGCCTGCGCCGGGTGAGCGGCCATCCCTTCGGCCCTTTTGTTAACCGTGACCACGGCGCGTATTTCCTGGCCATGTCCGGCATGGCGGGGCTTGGCCTGTTCTTTGGCGGATTTAAGGGCCTGTTCGCCCACCAGAGCCACACCAGACTTTTTGACCTGCTGGCGGTGCAGTCCCTTAAGTTTGTAATGGTCGTTGCCGTAGTGGCCGGCATAGTAAAAACCGGATCGCGCGGGGGGTTGCATTCTTTTGTCTGCGCCGCCTCCTTTATGGGCTTTGTTTCGGCGGGGTTTTTAAAAACCAAAACCCGCAGGTTTGCCGCCTGGACCGCGTTGCTTCTGCTGCTGGCCGGTTACGGCCTTATTCTTCTAAAATATAAAATTCTGCTTGGTCTGGACGGTGACAATTTTGTGGGTTCCGTAACTGCGCGGTTTTCAATGTATAAAAGCGGTTGGGCAATGTTCAAGGATTTCCCGGCCTTCGGCTCCGGCCTTGGCGCGGTTGAGCACGCCTTCCCTTTTTACTCCCGGCCGGATTTTGTCACCCCCTACATTGTGCGCCATGTGCACAGCGATTGGATTGAAATCTTTCTGCAGGCGGGCCTCGTCGGCGGGCTTATTTACCTGGCGGGGCTTGTGGCCGCGCTTTACGGTTTTTACCGGGCCTGGTTGCGCTGCCGGTCTTTTACAATAAAAGCCGTTTACGGCGGGGCGCTGGGCGCTGTCCTGGTTGCTATGGCGCACAGCTTTGTGGATTTTGGCTCGCAAATGCCGGCAAACGCTTTTGCTTTTTACGCCCTGCTGGGGGCGCTGGGATCCAAGCCCGCCGTGCGGGGCCGCAGCCTGTTGCCGCACGAGGAGGAAGAAGAGCCGGGGCTGTCCCCGCCTCCCAAAAAATACGCCTACTCCGCGTTTGCACTTGCCGCCCTGCTCACCGCCGCCGCTGTGCCGCAGTTTATGGCCTGGCAGTACGACCAGCGAGCCAAAACCGCCTCCCTGGAAGAAAAACTAAAACTGCGCGCGGCAACCCTTAAATGGCAACCCGGACCGCAGGCTGCTTTCCGCCTCGGCGCGGAATATTACAACCAGGGCCTTACGGACAAAACCGCGCCCTGCCGCCTGTTCTACACGTCAAACCATATAGCCTGGCCCTACCTGCGCCAGGCCCCGCTCAACGCCAGCCTTAAACTCCTGGATCGCAACCTCCGCCTGCAGCTGTCCAATTGTTACAACCGCCCCCCCGCCCTTAAAACTCCCCATAAATCTCCGCCGTTTCCTGAATCCGCCCCCACAAACAACTCCTCACGCCCATAAATTTCCGGCTATTTGTAACTGCTCAGGTAGCCAGTAGTCAGCATTCAGGAGTCAGAAGTCGGGAATGAGAACGTCGGCGATGAAAAAGGCTCCACCATTCTGAATTCTGGCTCCTGAATTCTGTCTACCTGAGTAGTTACGGCTATTTGCTATAATGTTTGTCATGAGATCAGGGGTATTCCTAGTCCTGTCAATAATTTTATCTGCCGGTTGCGCCGCTCAACGCCCCGCAGCGCGCCGGCAGCCCGGCGTTAACCCGCCGGTCTCAGCCATTGCACCCGCCGCCCTGGCCGCCGAAAAACCCGAGACGCCGCAGCAGGAAGCCGTTCTGGAACAGCGCCTTATCCAAAGCGCGATTGACCTTAAAAATCAGAGCCAGCTTAATTACAAAATACAGCCCGGCGATCTTATTGAAATAACCGTTTTCAAAGAAACAGATATGTCCCGCACCGCCCGCGTAAGCGGCAACGGCGCCATAACCTTCCCCTTGGCCGGCAATCTGAAATTGGCGGACATTTCCGTGCCGGATGCCGAGGCCCTGCTGGCGGAAAAGCTGTCGGAATTCCTTGTAAAACCCCAGGTTACCGTGCTTATAAAAGAGTATGGCAACAAGCAGATCTACGTGCTTGGCGAGGTTAAAAAACCCGGTTCAATACAAATCCCGGCGGAGCGCCACCTTACCGTGCTTGAGGCTATAACCCTCGCCGGCGGCTTCACAGATCTTGCCGCCCCTGACCGCACAAAAGTGCTGCGCGGCGCCGGCAGCGCAAGCCGGAGCATACAGGTGGAAATAAGCCGTATAACCAAACAGGGCGACAAATCCGCCGACATCTCCCTTGAACCCAACGACACCGTCTACGTCCCCCAAAGTTTCTTTTAACAACCTGCCCGCCTGGCAAAGGACTTCGTTTTATGAACGATAATAATTCCGACAACGAACTTGAATTTGATATCAGTTATTATCTGGAACTCATACTCCGCCGCCGCTGGGTGGCCCTCTCGGTGTTTGTTTCAACGGTAATAGCAGCCGCCCTTGTCACCTTCAACACCCGCCCTGTTTTCCAGTCCCAGGCGCTGCTGGTAATAGAAAAAGAACGCGGCAGTAATGTGATTTACCAGGGCGGGCCCACCGTGGAGCGGGGTAACGACGACTACTACCAGACTCAATACAAACTCCTTAAAAGCGAAGCCCTGCTTAAAACAGTTTATAAACGCCTCAACCTTGAGGGCATCCCCGAATTTGCCGGCGTGTACGGCTACCGCAAGCTTATAGAGCCGGTTGCCATAGTCCCGGTGCCGCGCAGCCGTCTGGTCTATATAAAAGTGAATTCTTACGACCCGCTTCTCTCCGCAAACATAGCCAATGAAGTGGCAAAGGTTTTTATAGAACAGAATCTCAGCAACCAGCTTTTTATCTCAAAAGACGTGCTCAACGCCCTGCAAAGCGACAGGCCCGACGGGCAGTCGCGGGCCATTTACGAATCTTTGCCGGCGGTCGTAAATAATGTGCTTATACAGCAGTTAAAGCAGGAGTCAGCCAAACTGCAGGCGCAGGTGGCCGAGGCCTCCGGCCGCTATACAGCCAGGCACCCTCAGGTTTTGTCTATGACGGCCAACCTGCGGACGCTGCAGAGCCAGATTAAAGAGGAAACCGACAAGGTTATACAAAGCCTTAAAATAGATCTTTCCGGCCAATTGATGGGCAACAATATACGCCTTATAGACGCCGCCATGCCGCCTTTCGCCACCGTAAAGCCGCGCAAGAGGTTTAATATGCTGCTGGCCTTAATAGGCGGTCTGGTGCTGGGCCTGTTTGCCGCCGTGCTGGTGGAATTTATAGACCAGACCGTGCGCACGCAGGAAGACGTGGAAAACAAACTGGGACTGCCCTTCCTGGGCATTGTGCCGCTTACCCGCCAAGTCAAGGAACAGACCTCCTACAACCACCTTATCCTGCAGGAACATTCGCTTATAAGCGAATCCATACGCAACCTGCGCACCATGGTAGACTTTGCCGAAGTGGGCAGTAAAAGCAAATCCCTGCTCGTGAGCAGTTCCGTGCAGGGCGAGGGCAAGAGCTATGTGGCAGGCAACCTGGCCGCTGCTATTGCACAGGCGGGGGAAAAGGTTTTAATTGTGGATGGCGACTTGCGCCGCTCCAACCTGCACAAGCTTTTTCGCGTGTCAAACGCCAAGGGTCTTAGCGATTTTCTTGCCGGCGGACGTACTACGGAGGATCTGCATCCGCTGATACAGCCTACCGACGTTAAAAATCTTTCACTTTTAACCTGCGGCCCGCGCCCGCCCAACCCGGCGGAACTGCTTAATACCCCGCGGCTTTCCGCCTTCCTGACCTGGGCCGACGGGAATTATGACCGTGTAATAGTGGATTGCCCGCCCATGTTCCCCATAAGCGATGCCCTGCTCTGGGGTAAGTGTATAAATAACTGTATTTTTGTGGCGGCTTTCGGTAAAACCCGCGTACCGCTTATTAAAACAGCCATAAAACGCTTTGCCGCTTCCGGTATTAAGGTGCTGGGCGCGGTGGTGAATATGTCCAAATTCGGCGGGCTGTCATATTCTTACTACGGGTATTACCAGTATAACTACAATTACGGCCCCGACGGCACGGACATCTCCAAAGCCAAAAAAACACCCGCGAAGTCTAAAAGTCTAGTGTAGTAATGTAGCGAGTCGGCCATCAGGCGGACCAAAAATGGTAACTGCTCAGGTAGCCAGTAGTCAGAATTCAGGAGTCAGAAGTCGGGAATGAGAACGTCGGCGATGAAAAAGGCTCCACCATTCTGAATTCTGGCTCCTGAATTCTGTCTGCCTGAGTAGTTACCAAAAATGGCCGATTAAAGAGATATGCTGTCTGCCATCATACTTGCGGCCGGGGAATCGTCCAGGATGGGGCGGCCCAAAGCCCTGCTCCAATGGCGCGGTAGGCCTTTTATAGAATATGTATGCTCGGCGCTTCGGCTGTCAGGGGTGGAGGACCGTGTTGTGGTGTTTGGCAGGGCTTTTTCTGAAATACTTGCCTCGTGGACGCCTGCAGGGGAAAAAGTGGCCGTAAATCTGAAGCCGGCGAACGGCCAGCTTTCATCCCTGCGCACGGGGCTTGGGATCGTGTCGGAATATTCCGAGGCCTTCGTGGTCTGCCTGGCCGACCAGCCGACCATACTGCCGGAAACCTATCAAAAAATGATAGATTTCCGGTTTTATCATAAAGATTCCATAATCATCCCCCGGACTATCCGGCCCTCGGATTCCCTGTTAAAGAGGGGGCACCCGATAATTATCCCGGCCAGATACAGGAATTTGTGTTTTGAGGGCCCGCTGGACAAGGGTCTGCACTGGGTTACCCATCACCCGTCGGTAAAGATAGCGGATTTGGACGTGGCCGACCGTGAAATAATCCGCGACTTTGACACGCCGGAAGACTACGAACAATTGAAGGTTAGAGGCTCGTGTTAGCGATTAAAATTAATAGCATTCCCGATTCAGACAGCGGGGGAGGGCCGTCCGGGGGGTTGCCCTGCGCGCCCTTGCGGATGGGGGGCCCCGCTTCGGGGGGAAACCACGCAA
>CAZYFL010000156.1:0-3976 GCA_964646805.1 uncultured Elusimicrobiaceae bacterium
CAGGCTATTCTGAATTCTGACTCCTGAATTCTGTCTACCTGAGTAGTTACGAAAAAAAACTAATCCTTTCTTATTGACAGGCGGCGCTTTTGGGACGCGGCGCGCAGACCGATGGATACCAGTTCCTTAAGCACTTCTTCCGGCTTCAGGCCGGTTTTCTCCCACAGTCGCGGGTACAGGCTGTGCGAGGTAAAGCCCGGCAAAGTATTTATCTCGCCGAACCAGGCTTTTTTCTCATCCTTCGGATCCACAAAAAAATCCACGCGGGCCATGCCCGAACCGCCCAGCGCCAGGAAAATTTTTACCGCCAGCGCCCTGAGCCTTTCGGAGGCCTCCGCCGAAAGCGGGGCAGGCAGCAGGAAATCTATGCCGTCGTCGTCCAGGTATTTGGCCTCGTAGTCGTAGAATTCGTGTTTCCCTTTAGGCACAACTTCACCCGTCACGCTGGTCTTCGCGCTCAAGCTGGAGCCCAGCACTCCGCAGACTATTTCCCTGGCCCTGTCTATCCCTTTTTCTATCATCACGGCGTTGTCAAAGCGGAAAGCGTTGAGCACGGCCGGGCGCAGTTCAGCCGGCCGCTTTACCTTGGAAACCCCGACCGAAGAACCCTGCGCCACAGGTTTTACAAAAAGAGGAAATCCCAGTTTTACCGCTTTTTTTAGCAGCGGGTCCATTGCGGCTCTCTGATGCGCCCGTATAACCACATGCGGCAACACGGGTATGCCGTCCAGCGCCGCAAGTTCTTTTGAAATCAGCTTGTCCATGCACACGGCCGAGGCCGCGACCCCGCAGCCGGCGTAGGGGATACCCGTAAGCTCAAGCAGGCCCTGTAGCGTCCCGTCCTCACCGGTTGAACCGTGGATTATCGGGAAAAGCGCGTCCGGCTTGATCCTGCCGCCGCCCTTTTTAACGAAACAGCCGCCGCCCAGCGAGGGTTCTATTTCGGGCCCCGCAAGCCTGCCGCCCGACAGCAGGTCTTTTACTTTTACCAGTCTCCAGGCGCCGCTGCGGGGCGCGTAAAAAGGTAGCACGGAAAAATCGGCTTTCTCAAGCCCGGCGCAGACCGTTTTTGCCGATTCTATGGAGACCTCGTGCTCCGGCGATTTCCCGCCGAAAATAACCCCTATAATCTTTTTTTTCATATCTTTTCTTTGGTCGTCCAGAAGCCTTCAAAAATATAGCCGACCTTGAAACCGATGGCGGGATTGAGTGTTCCGCTATGTCCTCCGCCCACATCGTTCAAATCAACGTCGGTCAATCTATAGAAAATATTGAGAGTCAGCCCGGTAGGGGTAGAGGCGTATTCATCGGTCGTATACAGCAGGCCGGCGGAAATTACAGGGACGATAAACAGCGTTGTATCGGACAACCCAAAGTCTCCAAGAGCCGAAGCGGTAAAACGTAAAGGCTTGCCCTGGACTTTTGGAGTCATGTATTCCAGGCCCAGCAGCAGGCCTAAAATATAGAACGAATTGGATTCCGGCAGGCTGCGGTTAGCAGCTTTAACGCTCTGTATCTGGAAAGCGCCCGTCCTGGAAAACCTCTCGCCATTGCCCACGGCCCGCAAGCCAAGTCCCCAGGGATGAACAACTGCGGTATCTTTATTTCCCTGTAAGTATAAATCCTGCGGCGCGGGCAGAATAAAGTAAAACTCGTTGGCCGAAACCCATTTATAAACCGGCTTGCTTCCTGCCGCGCGGACTTGAGTTAGTCCGGCGGCCATTATGACAAATAATACCAACATGTGTTTTTTTATCATATTTTTACGACTTTATCATCCCCCCGCCAAGCACCCTGTCTCCATCGTAAAAAACCGCCGCCTGGCCCGGGGCGACCGCGAACTGGGGCTTCTCAAAGCAAACCTCCGCCAGGCCGCCTTCCTTAATGTTGACGTGGCAGGGGGCCGGCTTGTGCCGATAGCGTATCTGGACCGCGCAACTAAATCCTTCAACTGAAGGATTTAGTTTAAAATCAGCCAGCCGGTTAAGCCCGGACATTTCAAAGCCGGAGCTGTGCGCCGCCGCAAGCGGACCCAGCACGACCTCGTTAGTCTCCGGTTTTACCCCTGTAACATAAAGCCGTGCTCCGCCGTAAACCCCTGTGCCGCGCCGCTGGCCTACGGTAAAATTATAAAAACCGTTATGTCGTCCGATCCGTTTGCCGGCCATGTCCACGATATAACCCGGCCTGGGTTTTATCCCGGCCGTCTTTTTCAGATAAAGGTCGTAATTGCCCTCGGTGACAAAACAAATGTCGTTTGATTCAGGCTCGGAGGCTGAAGGCAGCAAGAATTCCGAAGCTATCCGGCGCACCTCTTTTTTGGTCAGGCCGCCAAGCGGGAAAAGAATCCTGTCAAGCTGCTCTTTCCGGAGGCAATGCAGAAAATAACTCTGGTCCTTCAGCAGATCCACTCCACGGAAAAGCCCGTATTCTCCGTCCTCTTTTTTTATTACGGCATAATGTCCGGTGGCCAGAAAATCCGCCCTCATAGAACATGCGAGGTCGAAAAGGTATGAAAATTTCAGATGGCGGTTGCATTCCACGCAGGGGTTGGGCGTGGAGCCGCTCAGGTAGCCGCCCACGAAACTGTCTATTACGGTTTTTGAAAACAGTTCCTGCGCGCTCTTGAAATAGTGGCGTATACCCAGGGCCTGCGCCGAGGCACGGGCTTTAGCGGCGCTGTCGGCCCCGCCGCAGCATTTTACCGCGTCCTTACGCTCAGAGAAAAGGCGCAACGTCACGCCGACAACTTCATAGCCTTCTTTTTTAAGCAGCGCGGCGGCGACTGACGAATCCACTCCGCCCGACATGGCGACAACAACTTTCTTCATAAAACGCGCATGTCCTTTAGGCTCTGTGACAGAATAAGATGGACATTTGGATGAGCCGATTTTGGAGCGAGCCGAAGTGGCATAGAGCGACATGTACCACACGTACATTAGCGAAATGCCGCGAAGGCGCAGCCCAAAAGCGGCCAGCCAAATGCCTATATTATTCTGTCACAGAGCCTTACTGGCCGAAATCGAAACCTTTGAACAAATCCTCCTCCGCCTTGTCTCCGGCGGCCGGCGCGCCCTCCGCGGCAACGGGTTTGGCCGGCTCGGGAGCTTTGGCCCCCGGCAGGTTCTGCATGCGGCCTTTGCCTTCGCCCACCGGCTGCACTATTATCTTGCGTACGCCTTCGGCGAAAGCCAGGAAACCATTATCAAGATTGTAATAAAGCCGGAAAGGGGACTCCTTCATCTGCGGTTCATAGGCCTTGCCCAGGTTTATTTTCTGCTGGTCCCAGCCGGGATTGTACACCAGCTTGCCGCGCACATCCACCTCGTCGTCGGTCACGGGCAGAGAAAAATGTATCTTAAAAAGACCCATGGTATCGCTTATACCAGGAGCGAAAGAAAGGTTTATGGAAGAATTAGCGTTCTCTTCAGCGCCCGCGAATTCGTCGCCGCCTCCGCTTCCCGCCTGGGATTTACCGACGTCAGGCATTACTTTTACGGTAACCCCCTCTATGGGGTTGCCCTGGTAATCGGTTATTATCCCCTGCACGTTGCCGTCCAGAAAAACGCCCTCTTTGTTGGTGGAGAAAAAGAGGAATTCACGCTTGCCGATCATCTTCTTGGTGATAGAAAGGTCGCCAACGCGCTGGTCGGTAAAATCCACAACCTTAAGGCGCTTAAGCCCGCCAAAACAGCCGGTCAGCAAAAGAAAGGAAAAATTCAATGCTAGGCTCTTTACAAAAATATTATTGTTCATAATTTGTAACTACTTGGGTAGACAGGAGTCAGGAGTCAGAAGTCAGGAGTCAGGAGCCAGAATTCAGAATGGTAGACCCTTTCTCGTCGCCGGCGTCCTCATTCTGACTCCTGAATTCTGACTTCTTGCTATCTGAGTAGTTATCAGAAACCGTTATTTTCCTGCCGCCGGCGTCCTCATTCTGACTCCTGAATTCTGACTTCTTGCTATCTGAGTAGTT
>CAZYFL010000156.1:4076-5882 GCA_964646805.1 uncultured Elusimicrobiaceae bacterium
ATCAGAAACCGTTATTTTCCTGCCGCCGGCGGGAGCTGACCCGGGCTTGGCCTCCGGATAAGGCGTATTCTTGATGAAGAAGACGACACGGCGGTTCTTCTTACGGTTGACATCGCTGTCGTTGGGAACCGTCGGATGGTTGTCGCCATAACCCACCGCGGCCAGCCGCTTGGGTTTGAACTCCTTCTCCAGCAGGAGCTTCACCACATTGGTGGAGCGGGCGGTGGAAAGCTCCCAATTGGAAGCGAACTGCCTAGTATATATCGGGATATTATCGGTGTGGCCTTCCACCACTATATCGAATTTCTCCGAGAGGTTTCGGAGCACGGGGGCGAGCTTGTCCATCTGGGACCGCATCTGGTCGGTGAGTTCGGCCTTGCCGCTTTCAAAAAAAGCTACCTGGCTCTGCTCTTCGAGTGTGATGCGCATACCCTCTTTATCCATCGTGACCTCACCCTGCATCTTACCTTCTTTTATCATCTCCTGCACGTCCTGATTGGCTTTCTGCATGTCCTTGCTGAGAGCCGCGGACAGGGCGTAAAGGATGACGAAGAAACAGACCATCTCCGTCATCAAATCCGCGTAATTGATCAGCCAGGGCGGAGCAGGGTGGCCTATCTGCGACACCCTGGGGTCGTCTTCGGAAATCATGTTTCTGGCTTTTAAGGGCATAAATATAAATCTTTATTTTGCCGCCGGGGCCGCCTCACTCGCTGCCGCTTCAGCTACAGACTTCGCCTCTTTCTTAATGCCGACACGTTTGGAAGGCTCCAGATATGCCTTGAGATTTGCCTCCACCACGCTCGGGGTGGAGCCGCTCTGAAGCAGCAGTACGCCCCTTATAACAATTTCCTTCACAAAAAGCTCTTCCTCGGAACGGTGCTTAAGCTTGCCCGCCATGGGCAGAAAAAGCCAGTAACCGGCCCCAAGACCGTAGAAAGCGGCCGCAAGCGCAACCGCCATGAGCTTTGGAACCTGTGCCACATCGTCTATAGAGGAGAGCATCATAATCATGCCGAGTACCGTGCCTATAATGCCGAAAGCGGGGGCGTAAGTGCCAAGGGCGTTGAAAATTTCCCGGCCCACTTTATGACGTTCCCTTATGAAATCCAGTTCTGTTTCCATCATGTTTCTGATAAATTCATGATCAGCGCCGTCTATAACAAGCTGTACACCCCTCTTTAAAAAATCATTATCCAGAGCCTTTACATTGCTTTCAAGCGCAAGGAACCCCTCTTTTTTGGCTTTCTGCGAAAGTGCGGCGAAGGTGGAAACCAGTTGCGAGGTATCCTCGCCCTTGGAAGTCAGCACCTGCTTGAGAACCCTGCCTACCCGTATAACGGCGGAAAGCGGGTAATTAATCAGGATGGCGCAGAAAGTACCTCCCATGACTATCAGGAAAGCCTCCAGGTTTATGAAGGGCTTGAATCCGGCTATGCCGCCGCCGCCCATGTAAATGGCCCCGAAAACGAAACCGAGGAACACTATTACCCCGCTTATCGTCGCTATGTCCATATTATTTCTTCTCAAAACCCTCTATCGGGTTCACGCATTTACGTTCGGCGTAAACCTTTTTTTTATATTCAACGACCCTGGCTATAACCTCATCCACCGGATTCTTAACCAGGAACCTGTTGCCGGTTGCAAGGTTTATGACCGTGTCCGGAGAAGCTTCCACGCTTTCAATGAGTTCAGCGTTAATCACCACCATGGAACCGTTGAGCTTTTCCAGCTTAATCATTTGGGTTAATTATGTAACTGCTCAGGTAGCCAGAATCCAGAAGCCAGAATTCAGAATAATCTGCA
>CAZYFL010000157.1:0-5820 GCA_964646805.1 uncultured Elusimicrobiaceae bacterium
GAATCTTTGGCCGGGCGCGCGCTTTTTGTGAAAATACCGGGCTTTTCCCTGGACGAGATCGGGGCGGAGAACATGGACAGATTGTGGCTGAGGGGCGCTTTCCCGCGCGCGTATCTCGCTGCGGATACGGGAGCGGCAATCCGCTGGCTTGACGGTTTTGTTTCCACGTTTCTTGAGCGCGATCTCCCGCAGATGGGAATAAAGGTCCCCGCAGGGGCATTGAGACGCTTTTGGATGATGCTTGCCCATTATCACGGCCAGATATGTAACTTTTCGGAATTGGCCCGCGCCATGGATATTTCGTCCAACACGGCGCGTTCGTACCTGGACATTCTCAGTGGAGCTTTTATGCTTAGGATGCTTCCCCCCTGGCATGAGAATATTAAAAAACGCCAGATAAAAGCTCCCAAGGCGTATTTCAGGGACAGCGGGCTTCTGCATTTGCTTCTTGGGGTGCAGACCATGCGCCAGCTTCGCTCGCACCCGCGTTATGGAGCGGCCTGGGAAGGGTTCGCGTTGGAGCAGATTTTGGCGGTATGTGGCGGTGAAGACGCTTATTTCTGGTCAACCCAGCGCGGCGCCGAGCTTGACCTGCTGCTGATCCGCGGCGGGAAAAGATACGGGTTTGAATTCAAGTCGTCCGAAGCTCCGGCAATGACGCGTTCCATGTATATCGCCCTGGAGGATTTAAAGCTTGATTCCCTGCGCATTATATATCCCGGAACGAAGGTTTATAAAGTTCACGATAAAGTGACGGTTGTCCCTCTGGGCATGCTGTCAGACGGCAAAGCCGGTAGCATTAACCTGAATCCTGCTCAGAGTAATTTTCCTTGGAGAAGTAAGGGAACAGAATAACTTTGCAGGATTGGTTGGTTCATGACTGGATAGTATGGGTAGATTCCTTCCCCCCTTGTGGGGGAAGGTCAGGATGGGGGGAAGGGTGAAGGACAAGGCAAAGCATCTCAGGGCCAATATGACGGATACTGAAGGAAACGAGGTCCGTTTTGGAAGCCATCCGGGAAGAAATATCCCCCCACCTCAATCCTCCCCCACAAGGGGGGAGGAAGGGAACGGGGGAGGCAACCCATAGTAACTCGTCTTGAGCTTTTTTTATGTTATGAAACATAATCACAAAATATGCGCTGCCTTGTGCTTTTCCGCTATCAGGACAGCCAGCTCGTCTATCAATTTAAGGTCCGCCTCAGTGGGCATGCCCTTGATTATAACCGGCTTAAGAACCTCGGCCTTGATGTTCGGAATAAGGCCGGCTATTGTCTCCACAGCGCGGCCTCCCCAGCCGAAGGAGCCTATTACCGAAACGAATTTAGCCTTGGGCCGCAGCAGGTTGGCTAGGTGAGCGGCATAAACAGCCTTGGGGTGCGCCCCCGTAAGCACGGTCGGAGTGCCTATCACTATGGTGGCGGCATCCACCAGCGACATGGCCACCCGGCCCTCGTCAAACTGCTCCAAGTTCAGCTTTTCCACGCAGACGCCGGCCTCCTGGAGGCGGCTGACCAGGCGGTTCACAAGCATACAGGTGCTGCCGTGCATAGAGATGTACGCCACCACGGCCTTATTGCGCGGCCCGCTCACTGCCCAGTCCTTATACATTTCCATAATGAATTCAGGATTGTTATGTACCGGCCCGTGACTGGGCGCTATAAAGGAGATATCATATCCGGACAGCCTCTCCAGATGCCCCTTTATACTGGAGCGGAACGGCATCATTATTTCCGCATAGTAGCGCTTCATGGGTTCGTACACCCGGCGCTCTTCCGAGAACAGTTCATTGGTCGCCAGGTGCGAACCGAATAAATCGCAGGAGAAAAGACATTTTTCCTCGCGCAGGTAAGTTCCCATGGTCTCGGGCCAGTGCACCCAGGGCAGGTAGAGGAACTCCAGCGTCTTCCCCCCCAGCGAAAGGGTTTCCCCGTCCTTTATCTCTATGAATTTATCAGCCGGAATATGCAGATGCGTCATCAGCAGTTCTTTGCACCTGGGGTTGGTTACAACCCTGGCGTCCGGATAGCGCTCCAGCACCGGCGGGATAGAGCCGGAATGGTCCTGCTCGGCGTGCTGCGAAACGATATAATCTATTTTCTTTTCGTCCCGGAGATAATCAAAAAGGACATCCGTTTTTTCCGGGTCGCCGGCGTCTATCAGCGCCGTTTTCTCCGAACCCCTGACCAGGTAGGCGTTATAGCTGGTGCCGTCGGGCAGGGGTATCAGGGAATCAAACAGGCGCCGGTTGAAATGATTTAAGCGCAGCGAGTACACGCCGTCGGCAATTTTAACTGGTTTCATAAGTTCTCCATACTTTTTATTCCGCCCTGCCGCTACCCGCCCGATACCGGCGGGAAAACGTGCAGTATATCGCCGTCCCTGACCGCCACCGAGGCGATTTTTTTGTTATCCAGGATTTCCGAATTAAGCGTCAGCACGAAATGCTGCCTGACATTCCCTTCGGAGTCATGGATAAGGTTCTTCACACCGGATTCTTCACGGCCGCAGAGCCGGTCCAGGACTTCGCGCACGGTACGGCCGCTAAGCTCAAGCTTTGAAACCCCCAACTGTTTTCTGAGGGTGGTGTATATCATGACAGTAACTTTAGCCATAAAATCCAGGGGGTCAGGGTTTGGTAAAGCTTCGTAACTACACAGGTAGCCAGAATTCAGGAGTCAGAATTCAGAATAGCCCGCGAATAGGCCTCCAAAAATCTCGTCGCCGACATCCTCATTCTGACTCCTGAATTCTGACTTCTGGCTACCTGAGCAGTTACAAAGCTTCCAATATCTGACGCGCGAAATCGGCCAGCGTGGCATCGCGTGCGCCCATGACGGCCACTATGTCGCCCGGCTTCGCCAGTTTTGAAACCGCGGCCGGGATATCCGGGCGGTTTTTAAAGTAGGCCGTCTTGTGGCCCCTCGCGGCTACGGCGTCGGAAATATCTTTTGAGGAAATATTCCTGTTCGCGGCGCCGCCGGCGTAATAAATCTCCGGCATTATCAGCATGTCTCCCGGATTCAGACCGGAGGCGAAGCTTTCTATAAGCTCTGCCTTAAGGTGGCGGGTGGGGGTAAAGCCGTGCGGCTGGTAAACGGCCAGCACACGCCGCCCGGGGGACTGGTGGAGGGCCTTCAGCAGGGCGGAAATTTTCGCCGGGTTGTGGGCGTAGTCGTCTATTACGGCTACGCCGTTCTTTTCGCCCAGCAGCACAAAGCGGCGCTCCACGCCGCTGAAATTTTTAAGGCCGGCCGAGGCGGTTTCAAGGTTAACCCCGTAAACGGCGGCGGCTGCGCAGGCGGCCAGCGCATTTTCAATATTATAAATCCCCGGGGCGGGCAGGCTGAACTCAACGCCGTTTATCTTAAAAGTTGAGAAAAAAGGCCCGGCCTTGATCTCCGTAACCTTCCAGCCGTCGGAACTAAAACCGAATTTTTCCGCCCCCGGCAGCAGCGCGGCCGAAGGAATATCGTCGGCGTTTACCAGCAGGCGGCCGCAGTTGCCGGCGAACCCCCTGAAGATTTCGTTAAGTTCTTCAATCTCCTTATGGTCCCTGCTGATATTTAAAAGCAGGCCGGTTTTAGGGTTGTAGCGCATTATGGTGCCGTCGGACTCGTCAGCCTCCACTACAAGGATATTCCCGCTGCCGCGGAAGGCGTTGCCGATGAGGCCGCGCTCCTTGAGCGCCCCCAGCGCCCCGCCTGTTATTATGGAAGGCCCCAGCCCCCCCGCCTCAAGAACGGAAAAAAGCATGGCGGCGACGGTGGATTTTCCGCTGGTGCCGGCTACGGCTATGGTATCAAAGCGGTTTACCTGTGCGGCCAGCAGCTCCGAGCGGTGGCTTATTTTAAGCCCCAGCTCTTTGGCTTTGATTACCTCGGGGTTGTCGGATTCTATGGCTGTGGAGAGGGCCAGTTCCGCAACGGCGCCGTTTATGCCGGATCCGTCCTGCGGATAAATTTTTATGCCCAGTTTCTCAAGCGCGGCCTTTACGCCCAGGCTGCGGCCCCTGTCAAAATCCCGGTCGGAACCGCTTACGGCGCGGCCTTCAGCCGCGCCCTGAAGCCGATCCATGGCCGCCACCTGCGCCAGCGCGCTCATCCCCGCGCCGCCTATGCCTGAAAAATGTATTGTGTCCCGCATTCACAAATTATTGATAATTATGCGAAGCCGGGCAAGCCCAATTAGCAACCGCGGATTTTGTAATATATAATATCCGGGAACGCAATATGAAAAAAATAATTTCCACAGGTAAAGCCCCGGCGGCCATAGGCCCCTATTCGCAGGCCGTTGAAGCCGGCGGCCTGATCTTCATCTCCGGCCAGTTGCCCATAGACCCCGCCACCGGCAAGCTGGCCCCGCCCGGAATAGAAGCCCAGACGGAAACGGTAATAAAAAACCTGGAAGGCATACTCAAATCCGAAGGCCTCGGCCTTGAAAATATTTTAAAAACCACCGTCTTTATGGCGGATTTGGGCCAGTTCGCCCGGATGAATGAAATTTACGGCAGGTTTTTCGCGAACAATCCCCCGGCCCGGGCAACTATAGAAGTAAAAGCCCTGCCCAAGGCCGCGCTGGTGGAAATAGAAGCGATAGCGGCACGGTAAGGTCTCGCGTTGACAAACACAAAACCGTAGCCGACATTATGCATCCATTTTTAGAGAAGAACCACACGGGCACGCTCTTCCCACTTTTCTCCATGCGCTCCAAAAAAGACTGGGGCATAGGCGATGCCCGCGTCATGACCCTCTGGTTCGACGCCATGAAGGCCATGAACTTAAACCTCCTGCAGCTGCTGCCCATAAATGAAATGCCTCCCGGCGTCTCCTGCCCCTACACGGCGTTGTCCGCCTTCGCGCTGGACCCCATCTATATAGCCGTAGACGAGCTGCCGGAACTTAAAGAATCCCCAGCCCTGCTGGAAGAAATAAACTCCCGCCGCTTCCAGACCGGCGTAAAGCGGCTGCGCCTGGCCAAAACAGTGCTGTACAACGAGGTCCGCCAACTCAAGTTCACCGCCCTTTGGAATATCTACGCCGGTTTTCACCAGAACCACATCCTCAAAGATTCCGCCCTCGCGGGCGAGTTCCGCGCCTTCTGCCAGGCCAACGCCGGCTGGCTTGACGACTACGCCGTTTTCCGCCGCCTGAAAGACACGCACGATTGGGCCTCCTGGACGCGATGGGAGGGGCCGCTCAAGACGCGGGATGCCAAAGTCCTGCGGGAAGTACACGGGCGCGAAGAGAACCGGATACTCTTTTTTAAGTACCTGCAATGGGCAATACACCGCCAGTGGGCGGCGGCGCGCGCATACGCGGCCAGGCTTAACATAAAGCTATTCGGGGATCTACCCTTTACGGTCAACCAGGAGAGCTCCGATGTCTGGGCCCGCCAGACCGAGTTCAATATAGACCGCGAGATAGGCGCCCCGCCCGACGCTTTCAGCGAGACGGGCCAGCGCTGGGGCCTGCCGGCTTATAACTGGAACGCCATAGAGGAAAACAATTTTGATTGGTGGCGCTCCAGGGTAAAGAAAGCCTCCGAATTTTACGACCTGTTCCGCATAGACCATGTGGTGGGTTTCTTCCGCACCTGGGTGATACCGCGCGATGTGGCGCTTAAAGCCGATTTTGACATGAAAGATGAGAAAGGCCAGCGCGAGCGCGGTAAAAGATTTTTGGAAGCGGTGGCCGGCGCCAGCCGGATGCTGCCGGTTGCGGAAGACCTGGGACTGATCCCGCCCTATGTCGACGAGGTGCTGGCGGAACTTAACGTGCCCGGCTACAAAGTGATGCGCTGGGAAAAAGGGAAGGACGG
>CAZYFL010000158.1:0-5809 GCA_964646805.1 uncultured Elusimicrobiaceae bacterium
AGTCAGTTTTTGAATGTAAAGTGGGCGATAATGAATGGGTGAAATTCAAAGCCCGCCTGCTTTCCGAAATTGAGGAAAAAGAGGATAGTCTGCGGTTTTATTTTATAGACGAAGCGTCACAGAGAAGAACTGAACATTACGGCCTCGGGAAGCCGGTTGATTTGGACGGGCCGCTGATTGCATAGCGTTTGGCCGTTTAATGAACACGGCTTTTGATGCTGGACATAGACTTGCGCCAACCGTGTTCTATGGTTTGGTGTGCCGAGGTTGGCGGAAAGTGAAAATAGCATGAGAATTAAGCATAATTTGGGTGCTGAACGTGAAGTCTTGAAAGCGATTTTCTTGAAATTGCCAAAGTTGGCGATTTTAAGAAAAAAATATGTTGTGGCTGTGTAACTATTCAGGTAGACAGAATTCAGGAGCCAGAATTCAGAATGGTGGAGCCTTTTTCATCGCCGACGTTCTCATTCCTGACTTCTGACTCCTGAATTCTGACTACTGGCTACCTGAGCAGTTACGTGGCTGTTGTGTATTTGTAGTACGGTATTTCTCCTCTCCGCGAGGAGGGGAGTGGATTGAAACAAACAATCCCGACAGACCCTTGTCGGGTTCGTCTGCTATGCTATTTATATACGGCAACGGTAAACTTGTGACAGGCGGCCTGCGACAAGCTTAAAAGGGGAACTATATGAAAGGAGCTGGAGCCATACAGGACATGCCG
Organism: uncultured Elusimicrobiaceae bacterium; assembly: GCA_964646805.1. Classification (GTDB taxonomy): domain Bacteria; phylum Elusimicrobiota; class Elusimicrobia; order Elusimicrobiales; family UBA9959; genus UBA9959. The sequence goes on from CAZYFL010000158.1 coordinate 722, forward strand.
CGGGTGGAGCGGCCGCGCGAGAAGCTGATGCGCTACGGCCCGGAAAAACTGACTGATGAGGAGTTGCTGGCCATAATACTGCGCACCGGCATACGGGGAAAAAACGTGCTGGATATGGCAGGGGAACTGCTGCACCGCTTCGGCCGGGGTGGCATTGCCAAAACCGGCTTCGCGGAACTGCGTACCGCGCCGGGTCTCGGCCCCGCCAGGGCCTGCGGAATACTCGCAGCCTTCGAGCTTGGCCGGCGCTTCCTGAACGGCAAGAAAAGCGGCATCTACCTGAAGCCGCGCGATATCTGGGAAGATCTGCGCGACGTGCGCGACCAGAAAAAGGAGCACTTTATAGTGTTCTACCTGGACACACGGAACCAGGAGATAAAGCGCGACATAATCTCCATAGGTACGCTCAACTATAACCTGGTGCACCCGCGCGAGGTGTTTGAGCCGGCGGTAAAGAACCTGGCCGCCAGCGTGATAGTGGCGCATAACCATCCCTCCGGCTGCTTGGAGCCTTCGGATGAGGATCTGTCTCTCACCAGGCGACTGGCCCAGGCCGGCAAACTGCTGGGCATAGAAGTGCTGGACCATGTGATAGTCACGAAAGAAAGCTTCATGAGCTTCAAGGAGAAAGGGCTGATGTAGTCTCTTACGGAAAGCTACGGGAGATAAGAGGGGGGAACTGTTGCCGTCTGTCGGCGGTTTACCGGTTGACATGCACCACTTTCGCGGGCGGGAAACCGTTGAAGTTGGTGGACGAGGCGTGGCTATATGCCCCGATGTTCCGGCTGTAGAGGAGTTCTCCCAGCTTCAGATCCGCCGGCAGGTTTTCCGACATGGAAATCACGTCGAGCGCGTCGCAGGTCGGGCCGAATACGCCGCAGATCTGCCCGTGCCCCTTGCGGAACGCCCTCAAGTGGTAATGGCAGTGGTCAAAGATGATTCCGGAGTAGGTGTGGTAGACGCCGTCGTCCACATAATAGCAGGTTTTGCCGTCGCGCACCGTCTTTCCGTTGATCTTGACCACCGAGGTTCCCGCGGTCGCGATCATAAACCGGCCTGGCTCGGCCAGAATCTCAATATTCTTCGGGAAGAGCCGGTCGATCTCGGAGTTGATCTTTTTTGCCAGTTCGTGGAACGGTTTAACGGATTCATCATACGGAGCGGGGAAGCCGCCGCCGATGTCCAGCAGGTTCATCCTCATATGTCCGCGCTCCTTCGCCTCCCTGAAGATGTCGGCGGCCAGATTGATAGCCTGCACGAAGTTCTCAAAGTTGGTGGTCTGGCTGCCCACATGGAAGCTCAGGCCTTCTACCCCGAGGCCGGCCTTTTCAGCGGCCAGGATGAGGTCTACCGCCTCCCCGGGCGCCGCCCCGAATTTAGAGGAAAGTTCCACCACGGCGCCGGTATTGGCCACCCTGATGCGCAGGACCAGGCCGGCGTGGGGGGCGTATTTCCTGATCTTATGAATCTCTTCTAGGTTGTCGTAGGTGACGAGCGGCCTGTAGGGGTTCAGTTGCTTGAGCGTCTCGTTGGGTTTGATCGGGTTGGCATAGATGATCTTGTCCCAGATCCAGTCCAGCCGTTTTTTGTCCGGCATACCTTTTATATTCTCGTGGACGATGAGGAATTCCGGCATGGAGGCCACGTCGAAGCTTGCTCCCGCGTCGTAGAGCGTCTTGACTATTTCCGGCAGGGGCTCGGCCTTGACTGCGTAATAAGCCTGCACCCTGGGCAGATATTTTTTGAATTCGGAGTAGTTGCGCCGTATTTCGTCGTGGTCCACGACGAAGAGGGGGGTCCCATGCTTCATAGCGAGTTTATGCAGTTGTTTTTGTGAAATCACCAGTGTCCTCCGGTCTGCCTGAGATAGTTACAAGAATTCAGCGGATCAATCTCCATCCGTAATCAGGAAATTTTTGAACTGCCAGGGATCTTTCCGGTCTATGGCCGGGTTGTTGTGCCCCAGGAATTCGTTGGTGTAATGTTTCAGAGGCGTCCAATCCGTGGGCATTGAGATGAATTTGCCGAGGTAAGGCCTGGAAATCCGGAGGATGTATTCGTGCGGCAGGTCGTCGGGTACGCAGACCCCCCTGTCAGGGTTTTCAATCATCCACATTGTCGCCGCCACCACCGAAACGGCCACCTGCATGGTGGTGGCGTTCTGGTGCGGCACAAGCTTGCGCGAAGCCTCAATGCTCAGGCTGCTGCCCGTCCACCAGGCGTTGTAGTCGTGTCCCATCAGCAGCGCGCCCAGGGTGTCGGAGCCGCTGACGATCTCGTCGGCCAGGATGCGTATCTTCGGTTGCAGCTTGTAATCATAGCCGCGCAGTTCGTTGAGCGAGGCGATGGCCGAGTCGCTCGGGCAGTAGGCGTAGTGCACCGTGGGGCGGTAAACGGCCTTGCCTTTCTCCCAAACGGTCAGCTTATCGGAAATAGTGAACGCCTCGCCATGGCGTACCACCATGGCATGGATGCAGTAATCGGGCACCCATGAGTTTACCCAGGTGTTCATTCCCATCCGCGCCAGGCAGATCTGGTTGCGCGGACCTTCCTTGTGTTCGTAGGCGAACTCCGGCAGTTCCTTCTCATGCGTGCCCCAGCCCATCTCCGCTGTGGTGATGCCTTCCTCGCGAAAGCCTTCCACGCTCCAAGTGTTCACAAACTCATCCACCCGCTTGGGCTTGTCGGTTATCTGGGTATCGCGCTCGCTGACGTGGATAACCTTGACGCCCAGTTGCCGGGCCAGCTGGTTGAAACTCTGTTCGGAGCTGAGCCGGCGGATTTCGTCGGCGGCTTTGCCCCTGACCTTCTTATCGGAGAGCAGCCTGGAGCCGATATCAAGAAGGCCCTGCTTGGTGAAGTGCGAGATGAGGCCGGGGTTTGCACCGTGTTCCAGGATGGCCGTGGGGCCGCCCCTGGGCCATTTCGCGGTCATCCGCCGGATGTTCATGTGCCGGTGGTAAAGCGTACGCTCCGTCGGGTGCTTGTCTACCGCGCCTTCGTAGGGGTCCCACACCTCGGTAGAGGTATTGACGTAGAGAACGCCGCGGTCGTGGCACCACTTCAGAATAACGCAGGCGTCAATATTCCATGCGAGGTCAATAAGCGCGTCGCCCGCGGAAAGATATTTGCCAAGCAGGCGGTCCAGATTGTCGCGCGTTACACGGTTGCGGACGAAGCGGACGCCTTTGGCGGCCCATTCCCTGAGAGATGCGGAGCGGTTCTCAAAATCCATCACCGTGATATTCCCGGCGGGCAGTTTCAAATGTTTGAGCAGGATGGGCAGGGTGCATTGCGCCACGGCGCCGTAGCCGACAAAAAGTACGCGCTTCTTAAATTCTTTAACCATGGAGATATCCTTTTATTTTGGCTTGTAAAGCCCGGGCCAGATGGGGGAGAGGGAGCGGATGAAGGCATCCGTTATGCTGGTCATGGCCGAGGGAACGTCAAAGCCCTCGTAGTTCATGGAGGCCGACCACATAATGGAACCGGTCTGCACATCCACCATGCGCGACAGCAGCGACACATTGGCCGTGGTGCTGAGCAGCTGGGAATTGGGCATGCCCATCACCGGGCCTTCCGAATAAACGGTGCCGCCGCTAACCTGCGTTATGGTGGTTATCAGCGGGCTCTCGGACCGGTTCACTATATAAGAACTTTGTGGAGTGCTTTCTGCCACCGTCCCCACAAAAAGGGCGTCAACACCCAGCAGTTTTCCCAACTGCTTTGCGGTGGAGGGGTCAAAGGAACTTGAGGCGGTCAGGGACTGCTCCTTCATAACCGCATCCATCCGCTGGCGCTCAATTACATCCGCGCCCTGCTCCAGCAGGCTTTGCGTCATGAGGTCGGCGGCCAGGTCTCCTTTGGGACCGTTAAAGGAAAGCACTGCCACTCTCTTGATGCCGGAAAAATCAGCGCGCCGGTTAACAGCCACCTTGGGCGTTGCGCAGGCGGCCAGAATGAACAGGGCTGGAAGTAAAATTTGTTTTTTCATGAATGTCATCGGGCGTTAAGGGTGTTCAGGTGCTTTAAAGCCGTGTCGCGTATACGCGGGTCGGCGGCGGTTTCCAGGCAGGACTGCCAGGCGGTTCTGGCCATAGCCTTAAGACCTTTTTTTTCGTAGATAAGGCCCAGCATGAAATGGACTATGGCCATTTTAGGATCAAGACGCGCCGCGTTTTCAAAAAACCGCTGCGCCTCGTCCGCCTTGCCCAGCCGGGTATAGGTGAAGCCCAGCTTTATATGAAGTTCCACATTGTCGGGCTGCATTATGAGGGTCTGTTCAAGCTCAGCCGCCGTCCTGACGAGTTCCGCCGGGGTCTGCAGTCTTATGTCTTTGTCCGCGCCCGCGGAGGCGGTCTGCCCCGTTACCGGAACCGCGCCCGCGAATAGAAGAGAAATTAACAGATATCGCATAAATCCTCCGTATCCCCAAAGCATATAAAATACCGCGCCGCTTGTGTAGCATCTATTTCCAAACAATCGCGAAAAAATATTTGGTACTATCATTAGAAGGTATGGCTATTTCAAAAGTTCTGGAATTTGAACAGCGGGTGGCGCCTGAGGAGATAGACATGCTGGGGCATGTAAATAACCAGGTCTACCTGGACTGGTTTATGAGCGCGGCCGCTAAACACGCGGGTCTTATGGGTTGGGATGTGGACAAACTTATCGCCATGGGGGAAGGCTGGGTGGTGCGCAGGCATGAGATAGACTATTTGCTGCCCGTGCTGCCCGGCGACGCCGTGCGTATGCGCACCTGGGTTGAGACCGCTGAGCGCGCCTCCTCGGAACGGCGCTACGAGATTTTCAGGATGTCCGATGCTAAAATGGTATGCTGCGGCCGCAGCATGTGGATTTGGATAAACTTCAGTACCGGCCGTCCGAGCCGCATCCCGGAAGCCGCTATCAGGGATTTCACCAATTGGGAACCGGAAACTAAAAGTAACCAGTGTTAAGATGATCCGCATCCTTATTACCGACTACTGATTACTTCACTGTCTTTTCCGCCCTGACCCGTTCCACGGTATCTAAAATCGTAACTACTCAGGTAGACAGAATTCAGGAGTCAGAATTCAGAATAGCCTG
>CAZYFL010000159.1:0-5778 GCA_964646805.1 uncultured Elusimicrobiaceae bacterium
ATTTCCCTACTTCCAGCCCTGTAGCGTCATAAACCTGACTATAGACTCGTCTTGCGGATTAAGTTCCAACACCTTGCCGTAGGCGTGTCTGGCTTTGGCCGTATCGCCCAATGCGTAATAAGCGGACCCCAGTTTTTTCCAGACGTCCGCATTGCCGTCGCCTAGCAGCAGCGCTTCCGAGCATTCCTTTAAGGTTTTGTTAAAATCCTGCGCGTAGAAAGCAGCCGCGGCTTTTTCAAGTTTCAGGTTGACAAGCAGCGCGCGCGGCAATATCTCGTCGTTATTTATCCCGGAATGCGTCAGCCCGCTCATCACCTGCAGGAATTCCGAGAAGAAAGCGTCGCCCGGCTGGTAGCCTAGAGCGCTGTGCGCCAGCAGGACGCTCTTGTTATTATCACCGTCAAGGTACGCTTCTATAGAGCGGCCGGCCTCAACCGCCTGCGGCGTGTCGGCTTTCAGCAGTTCCTGGCGGGCCGGCAGCTCCTTAAGCTTCAAGCCGGCTACTACTCCTTCCACCCTGCGGTATTTCTCGCTCCAGGGCCCGTTCCTGACGGCAGGATCCATTCCGATGGACATGCGCGCATTTTCGTGGGCCTCCAGGTAACTCCTGCCCTTTACCGCTTCTTCGGCCTTCTTGATGTAATCAGTAGCGTAACCCCTTACTTTGGGCGGCGCGGCCACCCCCCCAAAGAAATAGCTGAGCGATATACGGTTGGAAAGCCCCAGCGCCGGGTGCTTGAGCATGGCGTAGTCCAGCTGGTAGGCCTTCATAAACTTCAGACCGCCGCCGAATGAGAAGGCGTTGCGGTCGTAACCCAGGCGCATAGCTCCCGGCCCCATGCCGTACTCGGCGCCGAATTGGAAAACGCCGCCGGCCGAGACATCCGCGCAGACCGAGATATTGGAGTTTAAGGCGTAGGCGGCTCCCAGCTTAAGTCCCAGTGGAAGTTTGTCGGCGGTATCCCCCATGGCAAAACTGCCGAAGTTGCGCACTACCAGCGCCAGCGTCAGTTTATCGGTTATAACAGGGCCGTACCGCGCCCCTATGTCAAAACCTATCAGGCGGTTGGTCTCGTCAGCCATGGACCTGTTAAGAACTTTTATAGACGCCCCCAAAGAAAGCGACGGCAGAAAAAGACCGTGCACTCCGGTACCGGCCGCGAACGCGCTCTCGCTGTAGGAGAAGTCGCCGGTAGGCTGGTTGTTCTCGTCGCGGCCGTCCGCGGTTCCGGCGGCGAGCCGGATGGCCTGCACACCCCAGCCTCCGGGAAAGCCGCCATAATTCTGTGCATAACCGAGATAATCGTAAGACATGCCCTCAAAAAGCGCGGCGTGCATAAATGAGACGTTGCGGTTGCCCATCATGCTGAGGCCGGCCGGATTATAATAAAGCGAGGAAGCATCTTTCACCATGGCTGAATAGGCGCCGCCCATGGCAAGGGGCCGCGCCCCCGCTCCAAAGTCAAAGATAGCGCCGGGGCTGCCAGCCTCGGCAGACAGGAAGGGTAAGGCATAGGTAAAAGTATAGGCAAAGATAAGGGCAGACGGCAACAGATGCCTTTTGAAAAAGGCTATCTGCGCTTTCTGCGCCTCAATTATCCTTCCTTCTCTCTTCATAACACCCTTTCCCCCACTTAATCCTTAATCCTAATGCTTAACCCCTATGCGCAGTATCTTGGAATCCCCAGCCGCCTTGATAACGCACAGATACATGCCCATTGACACCTTGCCGGACGGCCCCGTGCCGTCCCAGGAGACTGAATTAGGGCCGGCAACGCCGGCAAGGCCGAAAGATTTAACTTTCTGCCCAAAAGCGTCGTATATGGTTATCGTCACGTTAGTGTCCTTATTAAGCGTGAAAGCCACGGTACCGCCCTGCTTGCGGGAATCAAACGGGTTGGGATAGAAAGAGGCATCAGATATGGCGGACAACTGTTCCAGGCCTATATTTATCGCCAATGGTTCGCTGGGAGCGCCGGACAGACCGGCATTATTGACCGGATATACCCTGTAAAAATAAGAGCCGGGACTGCGGGTTATACCGCTGGGACTCGCGCCGGCCGCTGTGATAGGCAGGAACCGGTCCGAAGTGGTGCTTATGGCCACCCACAGCGGACTGTTGCCCCGACGCTCCTCCACAACGTAATATTCCACCCCTGACACGCCCACGCTGGCCGAAGTCCAATTAAGGAGCTTATCGCTTCCCTCCTCTGTAATATACAACGCCCCCGACGGCAGCGAAGGCGCCGCCGTATCCACCACGAAACGCCTTGAAACAATATCGCTGTAGTAGGCGCCCAGCGAATTCTTAACCTTGACTGAAACGTAGTAATTCCCGTTGTTAAGCAGGCTCAGGCTCTTGATAGTAACTTCGGCGGCGGCGCCGGCGGCTACCCAGGAGCCCGCGGGGGTGTTGTCATCGGCCGGGGCCGCGCCTATGTAGTAGTAGGCCTGTTCCACAGCGCCCTGGCTGGCGCCGGCGGTCCATTTGAACTTGAGTAGCGTCCTGAAGGCGTTAAAAGCGTCTTCTGTGTCGGAAAACAGCCTGTTGTCGGCCTTGTAAAACCCCACCACCGGCGGCGTGGGGATACGTGGATCCCGTATAGCGCCGGTGACGGTAGCCTTGGCGCTGAAATCGTCCACCACGTCTATGCCGGCCAGCGTCACGTTGACGGCGCTGGGCATGCCCAGGCTTATGCTGTTGCCGATGGCAGCAAAGCCGCTGATATCCACTCCGGCGAAATAAGTTTTAGTGGAGGAGGTTATTACCTCGCCCGAACCCTGCAGGTAGAGATAGGCCTCGCCCGCGACCATCGCCGCGGTGGCGATGGACACATCGTAGGTTTTGTCAAAGTAGCCGTTGCCGTCGGTATCTCTGTAGAGTTTTATAGCCGTTATATCCGATGGCCCTGCCGTGCCGGTAAAATCAAATTTCAGGGTGGTCATCAGCGCGCTGTCCTGGTCAGTACGCAAGGAGAGCTTCGCCATCTGTACGTCGCTCGCGCCAAGATACAGGCTCTGGGCAGCCAGACTGGCAAAGTCCAGATACACCATGTCCGGATTGTCCTGTATGGCCCCTGCCATGGTGAATACCGCGGTGGAGCCGGTTATGGAGATAGTGTCCGGCGGGAGCGCCGCCGGCAGCAGGGCCAGGCTGAAGCTGGAGCCCACCACGGCGTAGGTGGCTATATCCACCGTCACAAGGTAATCCTTCTGCGTGGTGGTTATGGACTGCGCCGGGGAAACTATCATAACCCCGGAGCCGGAAGCCAGCGAGGTCAGCGTACCAACCAGTTCGTCCCCGGAATCAAGCGCAAGGTCCCCATCGTCCTTGTAAAGCCTTATGCGGTGTATATCCGCGTCAGGCGTTGCGCCGGCTTTGTCTATTCTCAGGGAGACGAAAGCGGCGGACCTGGCATTGGTGCGCAGGCGCAGGCGGCCCATCACTTTGGCGCTGTCCGCCTGCTTCAGGCTGGGCGCGGCGTTCACGGGGTCAACTATCATAGTGTCCACTGTTGCCTGTATTACAGCCGTCTGACCGGTGTACGGGAAATTTACAGAACCGACCGAGTGCGGATCGTTAACGGTGAAATAACCCACAGCAGGGACGTCCACGCCGAAGGTCTTGCCGTTGGCGGCCGTTTCAGAGATATCGGCGACTATGTAATAGGTATACCTGTTCGGGAAATCTATAGACTGCGCGGAATGGCTGAAGGCCGCCATCCCGCCGCTGAAGGTAAGGGCCGACAGCAGCGTTTCCTCGGATATGCCGCCCCAGGAACCGTTGCCGTTGTCCTTGTAAAGTTTTATGGAAGATATGTCGGAATCAAAGCCGGTGCCGGACCTGGCCGCTTTCATCTGCGCAACGCTTATAGCGTATGATGAGGCGCTCACCGTGAAGCTGGCCACCAGCACGGACTGAGCGCCCTGTATTACGTAGGTTGAAAGTTTGTTCTCAAAAGTCACGGAAAGGGTCTGCGGCGGCGCCATCACCGTAACTGCCTGGGAGTTAAAGGACAGCGCGGCCACGGTATTGGGCGCGCTGACCGTGAAATAGCTGTTATCCGGCGCGCGCATTACCATGCTGCGGCCTATAACGGCCGAGGTGGAAAGGTCTATGGCGACGAAATAATTCTTCCCGGCCGTTGTTATTTCCCTGTTGCCGTCCAGGTTCAATTGTACTATGCCCAACTGACCGTCAGTCCCATAGCTGACCGTGCTGGGCGACACAAGAGCGTAAGCCGCAAGGTTATTGGGGTTAAAAACGCCCAGGCTATTGGAGTCGTAGTATATTTTCACCGTCTTCACCTCGGAATCGGTAAGCGTACCGGTCTTGCTGAACCTTATGGATAGCAGGTCCGCCTTGGAAATATCGGTTTTCAGCGTCAATTTCATCACAGGGATATTGCCGGACCCGGGGAAGATTCCGGTGGTGGGAACTATCCCTGAAGTACTGACAGTTACCACGTTGGGGTACTGCTTTACCAGCGCCGGCCCGCCGGTATAAGGCGCGGCTGCGGAGGCGGTTGAAACATAGTTTGGCGAATTTATCGCAAACCAACCGGTGGTGGAAACCTCCACCCCCAGCGTACTGCCATACGGAGAATCCGGGTCCAGGTCCAGCGCCACGAAGTATCTGCCGCCGACAGCATCCACGCTCTGTTGCGAATTGAACGACAGGTTGACCTCCCCTGTTACGAAGACGTCGCTGCCGCCGGTTATAAGTTCGTCGCCGGCGCTCAGCGCTCCGTCTCCGTCCGCGTCGCGGAACACCTTAACGGCATCAACATAAGAATCCGCCAGGGTACCTGTCTTCTTTACCCGCAGCGCCGTCCAGGAAACGGGGTTAAGTTCCGACCTGACCGTCAGCTTGAGCGCTGCGTTATTGGTGGCGCCCTGAAAGAGCTCGCCAGTAGTCACGTCAAACGCGCTCTCCACCAGCAACGGGTTGATAGTGACTTGTATAGGCGCGGCGGCGGTATTGAACGGGAAATTGCCGTTCACCGAGGTGACCAGGCTGCCCATGCGGAAATAGGCGCTGTTGGTAAAGCCCGCGCCCAGCGTGTTGCCGGCGGTAGCCGCGGGGGACACCTCGTAAACCACGAATATTATGGACGTGGCCCCGCCGGCAAGGGTCATGGTGGTTATATTCACAGCGGCCACGCCGCCCGAGAAAGCGGCGGACCCCAGCGCGGCGTCAAACTCGCCGTTAAAGTCCCCGTTGCCCTCGTCCTTGTATATCCAAACGGCCTTTACGTCCGAGTCTATGGAACTGCCGGTGCGGTTCACCTTTACCCTGTTTATCTCCGCTATGCCTATGCTGACCGAGCAGGAGGCCAGCGCCATGACGTATTTCCCGCCCTGCGCGACCTGCGCCGGCGTCAGGCTGTAAATGTTTATATTGGCCGAGTTGTTGGTCTGTATGGTGACGCTGTTGGATTGGAACGGTACTGGCGTCATCACAGGGGTGTCGGCTGGGTTGCTTAGCGCGAAAGCGGAAGCTGTGTCTATAGTTACCCTGAAATTTCCGCCCTCCGGAGCGTCCGCCGCCACGTCCGCTACCACAAAGAAATAAACCGGCGTAGTCCCCACCGTCCTGTTGGCGGCGGAAGCCGTGAGCGCCATTGTAGAGCTGAAATCAGCGAATATGTCCGAGCCGGAAGTCAGCAGCAGGTCAGAGATTACATCAAACTGCGCATTGCCGTTAGCGTCTCTGTACAATTTTACACCCGAGATATTGTTTGAAGGTATCGTGCCGGAGAGCCTCACGTTCAGGGC
>CAZYFL010000160.1:0-5767 GCA_964646805.1 uncultured Elusimicrobiaceae bacterium
TTAAGAGTTAAACTAAAAAAAACGCCTGGCTGGAGGGGTCCAGATAGGTGGGACGTAGCATTGGGGAAAAGATTAAGACATTTAGAAAGAAAAAGGGCCTTTCACAGGAAGACTTAGGGTTTAAATCCTCCCTTCATCGGACATACATAAGTGAAGTGGAGAGAGGCCGCCGCAATATATCAATAGTAAATATTGCCAAAGTTGCAAAAGCTCTAAATCTCAGAATCAAAGAATTATTTGATTAATACCGCGCCCGCTTGCCGATTTATCGCGGCGGCATGTTTTATTGCAGCATGGAGGCAAGTAAAATGGATGTATCAACACTCACAGATTATATCTCAAAGATGTTTGGCTGCAGCATAGCGCATTTTTTAGAGGCATTGGACGATAGTCCGAGCTCTCGTGGATATATTGCGGGTGCTTTAAGTGAAATTCTCCTTCGCCATCATTTAGAGTCAGAAGGTTATGAGATTATACGAATAGTCGAAAAACCCGCAGGTGGAAATGACGCAAAAAATGCTGACGCGCGTGGCGATTTTTACGTTAGGAAGAAAGGAAGTAAAGACGATTTATGGCTAGTTGTTGAATCCAAAGGACTGAAAAGCAATTCTGAATTTAGGGGTGCAAAACTAAACAACAAAGACAAGGTTTTTCGCTTCCTTGCCCCATTAGCTTTCCCTGATAAAGATGCCAAAGAAATTTCCTATAGAAAAGGGCATGCGACTTATCAAAAGGCAAAAGATGCATGGCAGAGCAATAACGCCGGCAAAAGGTTCCCGCCTTTTTTATGGGATCCTAAAAAACCCGGTCCAATTACATGCGACCTTCATGGGCTGTGGAAGAATGAAGATGCGTTGAAAAAATATATAGACTCGCTACCTCCAGAAGCATTTACCGAAGCGGCATATCGAACATGTCGGGGTGCAGTTGCAATTCTTGAAACACATAAACCAAGCAAAAGAGTTGCGCCGAAGACAGAAATAGACCAAGCAGCTCCGCTTGTTGCAGATTTTAGTGTCTTGACTGTGGATTTGTTTTTAAGAACTGGGAAACACGAATTTGCCTTCGCAAATCCTAGAGAACTTAGTCATTCCCCGAGCTCACCAGAGCATCTATACCAAAACTACACAATAGATGTTCTTGTTCCAGGGCTAAAGGCGCGGCCGAAATTAGCCCCACCCTGGTATTGTGATTTTGATGAATGTGTCGCAAAAACAAAACCAGAATACAGAGAACTCGATCCGACACAGGTAGACCATCGGCAAGACTAAAAACGCCTTGATGATGGATTTATCCCTTTATTCTTTAAGTGGGGGTAAAGATTCTAAATGATTTTTTCAATCGCCACATCTAACTGCTCGCTCAAGGCGGACGCTTTTCGCCTTAAAGCAAGAAGTTCATCTACCGCTCTAGCAATACGGTTCTGATCTTTTGGGGAAGGGATGGGTATTAGAATATTTTCCAAATCCTCACTTGTAATGGCTGGAATCGCATGGCCTGTCATCAATCTCCGCACTTGTCTATGAAAAACCGAGGTCTTCATAAACCCTAAAAGATAGAGCGGATCAATTCCTTTAATATTCCTTAACACAACCAGGCCATTAGAGCATATTGCTCCGTCTTCCTCTTTTGAGACAAGAGCAGTTGCTTGTTTGGAAGTGCCCGTACTTGCCCCCGCAACAGCGGTGATGATATCACCATCTTGGATTTGATAGGTCGCCCTTGATGGGGCCTCATGGGCTTTCATGATCTGCTGCGAAACAATTTGCAGTGTGCGATAGTCGATATCAGAAATAGCGACATATCGAATGTCTTGGTCACCCGAGAAATCAGCCCCTATTGTTTTTGTTAACACTTCAGCTAACTCCCCAAGTCTTTCTGCACCCTGTTTTTTAAGCTTTCTAATCAAAGCAAGGTCTTCCGGCAAATAATGCTCAACATCTAGCCTGGAATTAAGGTCCTCCTTGGTCACACAAAACACATCATTGTTTTGTGCAAGCTTGGGAAGGGAATGCCTATTTAAATACGCTCTAGTAACATCCTCAATATCGGAATCCACAACAAACTCGCCATTTTTCCCGGGTATTGGAGTTCCAACAGAATTCACCTTATAAATTGGTTTTCCTTTTACATCATATCCCATCTTATGGACGCGCGCCATGAAACAACTGCCATTCCCATTTACAGGCAATTTTCGCAAGAAAAGAATAGAAGTTTTAATGCCCGTTCCGTATGGGATAAAAGCTTCTTGAGGAATTGAAACTACCGCTTCAACCACTGCATGCTTCTTTATCCACTGGCGTACATATCCAACAGATACGTTCTGCAAAATTCCCTCAGGCAGCACTATAGCCATCCTGCCATTTGGCTTTAGCAACTTTATGCCTAGCTCTATAAATAAAATATCTGGAGCCTGGGAGCGCTGAAGTTCTTCTGTAGGAACCCACTCCCCTTCACCATTTTTAGTCCACCTTTTGCCCAACTCATATTGAGAAAGAATTTTTATTTCTTCGACTTTTCCCTTAGATCCGAATGGAGGATTTGTAACAATGACATCGAACTGTGACTGATTAGAGTTGAGGTTCTCAAGTGAATTCTTACAGACAATTTCTTTTCCTTCGCCGCCAAAAGATAGCATGCGTAAAACTGCGGCTTGAGCGATATCAGGATTAAACTCCCATCCATTTACATACTTCTTTACATATTCATCTTGAGTGATTTTATTGTTCACGGATATATCCTCAACATGCTTAACGACTTCCATTAAAAAGCCGCCGCTTCCACAAGCAGGGTCAATTACAGATTCATTGGGCTGTGGATTAATGAAATCAACTGCAAGTTGGACAATGGGATATGGAGTAAAATATTCGCCACGGCCACCACGCTGGTGGCGATAGACAAAAGTCTGAAAAGCATCACCCTTCGCATCACGCGGAGATTCCGTAATGCTTATGTCTTGTAATTGTTTAACAACGAACGCTAAAGAAAGAGGGCGAAGTGATATCCCCTTATCCTCTGCCAAGAATTGAGGATATCTGGCTCTTACATCCAGAAACAATTTCCCGAGTCGCAAGAGGAAGCTCTCGCTTGCGCCGTGTGTTAAGTCCTTATATTCTTGGGCTGTGATTCCAAACAGGACACGGTCAGTGGGATTACGTCTTTCATCCCAAAGTTTCATTAACAACAACTTAACGACTTCATGGAAAATCTTATCGTTTAAAAGGCCATCATTTGCGTAGATATAGTTGTGGCACTGCTCAAAAAAAGAAAGAAGGTTCCTGGATGGTTTAAGGTCTCGACGAAAAGTCAATTCCGGCATTAAATAAGCAGTCTCATCAAACAGAATGGGACTGGAAAGATTCAATGTTTCTGCTACAGCAGAAGCCCCACCGTTTTTTTGCTTTTTAATTTTGGTTTTCATAACATAACTCCTTATCATTTTACCATTTTAAATGGTTGTCCTTGTAATATCATAGCAGACCAACCCGACAACGGTGTGTCGCGTTGGAAAAGTATATTTTTGTCTATTTTATTCAAATTTGGCTGGGTTAATACGCCGTACCATGATTGGGCGGGGTCAAATACCCGGGCGCTAACCAGAATTGACCCACCTCTGCTAATCAGAATTGACCCACCCTGTATTGTTTGAGGCGTAGCCCCCTCGCCTCTGGCATTACTTCCTCAACAGAATCGGAACACCACCGTGCTATCCTGACAAAGGAGGGATAGCACTATGACCACGCCGCGATGCCCCTACTGCGGGCAATGGTTTCATCCAAAGCCGGGAATAGGCTCCCGCCAGGGAACCTGCTTGTCGCTCAAATGCACGGCAGCGCACAAGAAACACCTGGACCGCCGGTGGCATGAAGCCAACCCTGAACGCACGCTGGGTCGGCAAGGTAAAATCAAGGAATGGTCGGCGCACCGCGGCGGCTACCATCGCAGTTGGCGGGCGAAGCATGCCGCCTATGTAGAGCGAAACCGCAAGGCAACGCGTGAGCGCATGCGAATACGGCGCCAGGAGCAAAATCAGGTGCGCGTGATAAAGGCCAACCCGGTGGGCTATTTAAGGGGGTTGCGTACTGATGTTTGCAAAACACGAATTAGCGAGCATCCCGCTCCGACGGGGAACGAGCACATGGCCGACGATGTTTGCAAAACACGAACTGGCGGGGCGGTTCTCATTGGCGTGGTGGACTATCTGATAACCCGGGAGATGTTTGCAAAACACGAAGAGGCAGACCGGCGGCCCGGAAGTGCGGTATAAATGAGGTATGCGTATCGTGGAGCTCAATCTGGATTCGCTGGATTTGAAATACCTGCGGCTAAGCGTACGTCAGCCGGCGGCTGAGCGTCGGTTGCTGGCGTCGTTGGGCGAGGCGGGCCAACAGAGTCCGGTTATCGTGGTATCAGGCGCTGAACCTGGGTGCTATGTTGTCGTAGACGGCTGTAAGCGGGTATGTGCGCTTAAGAAGTTGCGGGCGGATGTGGTGAAAGCGGCTGTCTGGGAGATGTCCGAGAGCGAGGCGTTAGCGACTGTGTATCAGCTGAGCGCACAAGGGAAGCGCGGTGCATTTGAAGAGGGCTGGCTGGTGGCGGAGCTGCACCGTAGTTTTGGCTGGAGCCTGGGAGCGGTGGGCGAGCGGCTGGTGCGGTCGAAGTCGTGGGTAAGCCGGCGCCTTGCTTTGGTGGAGGAGTTGCCTGAATGGATGGCGGATGAGGTGGCGAGCGGGCGGCTGGGCGCGCACGCGGCGGCGAATTATTTGGTGCCGTTGACGCGCGGCAACAGCGAGGACGGGAGGCGGCTGGCGGAGGGTATCCGCGGGCTGGGGCTAAGCGACCGGCAGGTAGGGGAGCTGTGCGCTTGCTACCGGGGTTCAAGTTCAGCGGTGCGGCAGCGGATCGTAGAGTCACCTGGGTTATTCCTGAAGGCCCGAGAGGCGGCAAAGGCTGGGCGCCAGGAAGCGGCGCTTGATGAGCGGCAGCAGCGGTGCGTGAAGAATCTTGAGCTTATCGGCAACGTATCGCTGGGGTTGGCGCGCGGGTTGCCGGAGGCGATGGGTTACGACGTCCTGCCGCCGGCGCGGCGGCGGCTGAAGGTGGCCTGGTCGGCGTGTTCGGAGCGGTTCGGGCTGCTGGCTGAGCAGGCGGCGGGTCTGATGGCAGAGGAGGGCGACGATGCTGGACAAGCAGACGCAGGAGGCGATATTGACGCTGGCGGCGCGGGGCCGCAAGGTGCGAGAGATCGCGCGGGCGGTTGAGGTAAGCCGCAATAGTGTGAGGCGGGTGCTGCGGGAGCAGTCTGCCGGCAACGGCGCGGATGAGCGCGGCAGCCGGCTGGATGAATACCTAGATGATATCAGGGCGTTGCACGCTGAGTGCCGTGACGTCCGTGGGCGGCCGAACCTGGTGCGAGTTTGGGAGAAGCTTGAGGAGAAGGCCAGGTCCGCGGGCAAGGAACTGGGGGTGCCTTATTCCACGCTGACGTGGTTTTGCCGTGAGCACGGGATAGGTGTAGTGGCGAAGACGCCATGGGCGCGGATCGTGACTGGTCCCGGCGAAGAGATGCAGCATGACACCTCACCTTGTGATGTCCTGCTTGACGGGCGGAAACACGTGTTGCAGTGCGCAAGTCTGGTCCTTGGATATTTCCGGATGCTGTATATCCAGTTCTATCCTCGGTTTCAGCGATTCCACATGAAAGTATTCTTCACGGATTATGTGTTACAGCACATAATCCGTGAAATGTTGCGCTTGCAAAAATGTT